>NZ_KV817555.1:7133-14852 GCF_001814685.1 Prevotella sp. HMSC077E09
AATTCATAATGCATAATTTTTAATGTTGAATGTGGAGTGTTGAGTTGTAGTTAATTCATAATGCACAATGTATAATGCATAATTACGAAGTGAGTTATAACTAATTTCTTTGCAAGTTTGGCCTCCCCTCCTTGGGAGGGGCTGGGGGAGGTTATAGGAGGGGCTGGGGGAGGTTCCGCATTTCTCTCTGCTTTCTCTTGCATCTTTCTGTTTTTTTTCTTACCTTTGCCGCGCTGTTATATAGGTCTGTAATGGGTCAGGCGTTTCTACCGGCTACCGCAAATAGCCGTCTATGGCAGTTATTATATAATGTAGAAACAGAAAACAACAAGATGAATCGATTTGGAAAGTACACCGTACAGTATCCTCATTTGGTGCGCCTTGGCGTGCCTATCACCGTGGGACAGCTTGGAACTATTATTCTTGGATTTGCCGATACGCTGATGATTGGCCATCATTCCCTACAGGAATTGGCTGCCGCAAGCTTTGTTACGAATATGTTTACGCTTGCTCTGCTCTTCGGACTTGGCTTTTCCTATGGGCTGACGCCTATCATTGGGAAACTTTACGGGCAGGAAAAGAAGAGTGAGATTGGCGCCGCTTTGAAGAATGGTTTGGCTGCAGGAGCTGTGCTTACTCTCGTGTTAATGGGCGCAATGGGGCTGCTTTATCTCAACTTAAGCAATCTCGGACAACCCGAAGAACTATTGCCTTTGATGCGTCCTTACTTCATTGTGAATCTCATTTCGATACCGTTTGTCATCGGTTTCAACACATTTAAGCAGTTCTATGACGGTAAAACGGAGACCGTAGTGCCCATGACTGTGATGATTTGCGGTAATCTTTTGAACATCATAGGCAATTATCTTTTGATCTATGGTAAGTTGGGTTTGCCCGAATGGGGACTCTTCGGAGCAGGTGTTTCAACAATGGTTTCACGCTTGTTCATGTGTTTGATGCTCGTGATTTTATTCTTTCGTCCTCGCTATTCGGCTTATCGGAGAGGCTTTATGCAGGCAAGTGTCAACACCAAGGACTTCGTTTATCAGAACAAACAAGGCTGGCCTTTGGCATTACAATTAGGTATGGAGACCGCAGCTTTCAGCTTGTCGAGTGTCATGGTGGGCTGGATTGGCACCGTGCCTCTTGCTGCTCATCAGGTGATGTTGACCATCAGCCAGCTCGGTTACATGTTATATTATGGCATGGCTGCAGCTGTTGCTATCCGCGTGAGCTATTATCATGGACAGAAAAACTATGCAAATGCCGACAATACTGCAAGTGCAGGACTTCAGCTTATTCTGTTGATGGGCGTTGCAATCAGCATTCCTATCTTCCTCTTCCGCCATGTAATCGGCGGATTGTTCACTAATTCCAATGAGGTCGTTGGTATGGTGTCGTTGACGATTATTCCGTTCATTATCTATCAATTCGGCGATGGTATGCAGTCCAATTATGCCAATGCACTGCGCGGTTTGTCGAATGTGAAGCCGCTGATGTTCGTGGCTTTCGTTGCTTACTTCGTCATAACGCTGCCTTTAGGCTATTTCTTCGGCATCTGTCTCGGCGGAGGATTGGTGGGCATCTGGAGCGCTTTCCCCTTTGGTTTGACCATAGCGGGCGTGCTTTACTGGCTCTTTTTCCGCCGCACTTTACGCAGAGAAGCCCGTTTGATTTAGGTCAATAAAACGAAGGATTAATGAGATTAGAACCTAATTTGTTTGCGCACACAATATAATCTTTTTACCTTTGCATCGAAATAATTAAAGGATAACATTTAAAAGAAAGGTTAAGATTATGGTAACGTTAATGGTATTTGCCGTTGTAGCAGTGATGATTGCACAGGCAATTAATTTAAGTAGCAAGCTTCATTAATAGCAGAAGCTGCTCTAAAAAGAAAGTTTTAGAAATTAAATAAAAAGGAATGGCATGTCAGGGAAACTTCCCTGATGTGCCATTTTTTCATGCTTTTATTTTGCATGTTAAGCGATATTGCTTAATTTTGTAACCCGATAAACAACGCAAACTGCATGAAGTTAGTTAAAGCCAAGAAGAACCTTGGACAGCATTTCCTTACGGATTTGAATATCGCCAGGCGCATTGCAGACACTGTCGACGCTTGTCCTGACATCCCGGTACTTGAGATTGGGCCGGGAATGGGCGTGCTTACGCAATACTTAGTGACGAAAGACCGCGAGGTGAAAGCTGTCGAAATAGACAAAGAGTCGGTGGCATTTCTGCATGAGAACTATCCCGAATTGCGTAATAATATCATTGGAGAAGACTTCCTTCGCATGGATCTTTGCAAGGTGTTTGAACGTAGGCCTTTCGTCTTAACAGGCAATTATCCCTATGATATTTCATCGCAGATATTCTTCAAGATGCTTGATTATAAGGATTTGATACCATGTTGTACGGGGATGATACAGCGCGAAGTAGCTCTCCGTATGGCTTCAGAACCAGGCAATAAGGCTTATGGAATTCTCTCGGTTTTAATGCAGGCATGGTATAATGTGGAGTATCTTTTCACTGTGGATGAAACAGTTTTCAATCCACCTCCAAAGGTAAAGAGTGCTGTTATCCGTATGATGCGCAATGAAGTAACCGATCTTGGCTGTGATGAACGACTCTTCAAGCGATTGGTGAAGACCGTTTTCAATCAGCGAAGAAAGATGCTTCGTGTCAGCATCAAGCAGATGTTTTCCAAGGAAAAGCCTGCAAGTGCGGAGTTCCTTACGTTGGATGTGATGACCAAACGTCCCGAACAACTCAGCGTTCAGCAGTTTGTGGAGTTGACTAATCTTGTAGAAAAGGAGCTGTCTGTATGATAATGAGTGCGAAAGAACAAACTTATCAAACGCTTTGCAGACAGATTGAATGTCTTATTTCGGGTGAGAAAAACATCACAAGTGTGCTTGCCAATGTTGCTTCGGCATTGCATTTTGCCTTTCCCGAGCGTTTCTTTTGGACGGGATTTTATTTGGTTTGCGGTGAAGAACTGCAGCTTGGACCATTCCAAGGCACTGTAGCTTGCATGCATATTGCCCGTGGTCGTGGTGTATGTGGAACTGCCTGGGCCGAAAACCGCACACTGATTGTCGACGATGTAGAGGCTTTTCCCGGGCATATAGCTTGCTCTTCGCTTTCCCGTTCAGAAATAGTTGTGCCGCTTCATCGGTCGGATGGCAGTGTCTGGGCTGTCATGGATATTGACAGTAAGCAGCTTTCGGCCTTTGATTCTGCCGATGCTTACAACCTCGAAAAGATTGAAAATATTTTAAGGAAACAGTTGGAAGAATGAAAATTAATATCTAATTTTGTCGTATAGAAACCAAAACAATGAGATATGATAGATGTTAAAGCAACATTAAGTGATGCACAAGAGCGCATGGAAATGGCCGCAATGTATCTTGCAGACGAGCTAACTCACATCCGTGCAGGCCGTGCTAACACGGCAATTCTTGACGGAGTGAAGGTCGATTCCTATGGAAGTAAGGTGCCATTGAACCAAGTAGCCACCGTTTCTACGCCCGATGCACGCACGATTGCCATTCGTCCTTGGGACAAGAAAGCTATTAAAGATATTGAAAAAGCTATCATGGACAGTGATGTCGGCATTACTCCTGAGAACAATGGTGAGGTGATTCGTCTTGGTATTCCACAGCCCACAGAGGAACGCCGCAAGGAACTTGTGAAGCAATGTAACAAGATTGGCGAGCGCACTAAAGTCGAAGTGCGCAATGTCCGCGGTGAAGTGAAAGACAAACTCAAGAAAGCTATCAAGGATGGACTGTCAGAAGATCTCGAAAAAGATGCCGAAAACGATCTTCAGAAGGTTCATGATAAGTTTATAAAGAGGATAGATGAACTTCTCACTGAAAAGCAGAAGGAAATCATGACCGTATAAATAGCACATTGAAAGGCTTCGTTATCAAGAACACCGGCAGCTGGTATTCCGTCAAAACTGATGATGGAAAGGTTGTCGAATGCAAGATTAAGGGCAATTTCCGCCTTAAAGGTATCCGCAGTACCAACCCTGTTGCTGTCGGCGATCATGTGGAAATAGCCCTTAATCAAGAAGGAACGGCGTTCATTACGCACATTGATGAACGCCGTAATTACATTATACGCAAGTCGCAAAATCTTAGCAAACAGAGTCATATCATTGCTGCTAATGTCGACCAGGCGTTTCTTATTGTCACCGTTAACTACCCACAAACCAGCACAACCTTTATTGATCGGTTTCTTGCTTCGGCTGAAGCCTACAGCGTTCCTGTGGTACTTGTATTCAACAAGCGCGACATTCTCTCTGATGACGAGCGGCATTATCAGCAGTCAATGGTTCATCTTTATGAGACCATTGGTTATGAGTGCCGTGAGATTTCGGCTGCAACGGGTGAGGGAATTGAAGGACTTCACAAGCTGTTGAAAGGCAAAATAACGCTTTTAAGCGGTAACAGTGGCGTGGGAAAGAGCACACTTATCAATCAAATTCTGCCTGAAGCAAACCTCCGTACGGCTGAAATCAGTGATGCACACAATACAGGTATGCACACAACGACATTCAGTGAGATGCTCGAACTGCCTGAAGGTGGTTATATTATTGATACGCCTGGCATCAAAGGTTTCGGCACTTTCGACATGGAACCCGAAGAACTTACGAGCTATTTCCGTGAGATTTTCCACTTCTCTAAAGACTGCAAGTTCAGCAACTGCACGCATACTCACGAGCCAGGTTGCGCTGTGTTGAAGGCTTTGGAAGAGCATTATATCGCGCAAAGTCGCTATCAAAGCTATTTGGGAATGCTCGAAGATAAAGACGAAAACAAGTATCGTGAGGCCTATTGAAAGCCAAGGTTCGGGCTGTTCTATAGCCACTTATCTTTCAAGAAATTGCAACATATTCTGTTTAATCCAATAAAATATCACTAAATCATGCGGTTGTTCCTGCGTAGAATAGTTATTTATGTCATACTTGTTGCTTTCATCACCATCGGTATCTGGCTGATTTCAGATGTTCAAGTGCGTGAAAGATACGGTGCGATACAGCCCATTTGCATTGGTATTCTTACGCTTTTGTTCTTCGGCTTGGGTAGTTTGGTGATGCTTTATCGGATTATTCGTTCGCTTTTTACCCACGAACAATATCTTCAATTCACGGATGAGGCTTTGGTAATAGCAGGAGATAAGGTGGCATGGAACGACATACAAGGCTTTCAACTGTTGAAGATCAGCGGTTCGGATATCATCGCTGTAGTCCTGAAATCTCCCGAAACGGTTATCAATCGCTGTCAGAAACCGTGGAAACGGTGGCTGATGAAGGTGAACTATAGGTATTTCGGAATGGTTTATTCGATAGCAGTGATCAACACAAACTTTACGAAAGACGAGCTGTTTCAATATTGTTGCCGTGAGTTAGACAGGCATTCTATGACGTAATCTAACAGCGTTTCTTCTCTCTTTTCAATGCTTTTCCCAAACAATGTGCATAAAAGTATTGAGCAATTTATTATTATTTTTTTCAAAAACTATCTTTACTTTTAAGCTTTTCCAACGTCATTTGAATGAACAGACAATAGAAAATGGACGAAAAAGCCTATGAACAGATAGCCCATCGTGCAAGACCTGAGATCGAAAGTATCGTCAGACGGTTCTTCGCTTCCTTACAGATGGAAGAAGAAATCGACGACGTTGTGCAGGAGGTTCTCATTCTGTTGTGGCGCTATCGTGACCGACTTGACAAGGTGGAAAAGCTTGAAGCGTGGGTCAATCGCGTGTCGCGTAACCAGTGTGTTACACGTTACCGGCAACTCAAACGGCAAGAGAATGTGTCCATTAACGGCCGTGATTTCATCGCTTCTGACAGTGCTTCGGGCACTGTTGATGACGCAGAACGGCGGCAGATGACCAAGCTTTTGTTCAATCAACTGTCCAAAGCTACGCGCCGAATTCTCTATCTTCGCAATGTCGAAGGAATGACTTTAGACGACATTGCCACCATCTGTAACCGTCCGAAAACGAGTATTAAATCCTCTATTTCGGCAGCAAGAAAGCAAATTATAGACCAATTAAAACGGCAGAGATGACACAGAAGAATATTCAAGACAAAGCAGAACGCAGGACTTTAATACAGCGTTTTCTCGATGCGGAGGCCTCTGTTGAGGAGGAAAAGCTGCTTGCAAGCTATTTCTCTGCACATCAACCGGAAGCCGACGAGCGCGATGTTGCCTTACTTTTAGGCGTGCTTGGAACTGCTGATGGCTTTGAGGAAAGCGTGGAAGCTGACCTCTCCGGTGTTTTCGAAGCGGTTGTTCAAGCACATGAGAAAGCACGGAACAGGCGGAAAACTATCATGTGGCTGTCGGGTATTGCTGCCTTATTTCTGTTGCTGTTTGCAATCGGAAAGCATATAATGCGCGGCGATGAAGACCTCCTTTCCACGCTTACTACTGCGGAACAGCAACCTGCAGGACGGCACACTGCACCCTCTTTGCCGGACTCTACGGCGAAAATCATGCTTGAAAATGACACATGTGCAGGTTCCATGAAGTTGGAGAAGTCGTATAAAACAAGGCAAAATGTAGATTCCAAACGTGTGAAAAAAGCAATGAAAGAGCGTCTCTCAACTCCTGAGATGATAGGACAAATCCGCTTTTTAGCCGATATTGCCCTTGAAAGAGATGAGGCAATAGAGATTATCCCCATAGGAAAAGCTGCCGTGGTTACATCGGCAGATGCGGAAACAAACTGCAAATTTCTCGCTATTCCATGCGATGATGAGGGCAACATGCAGTTGTTTGCACTCGAAGATGAGTAAGGGAGCCGATGCGTAGACCGATGAACCGGCAGACAAGTTGACTGCAGGAAAAAAGCCATTCGGTTTTCTCAATATTCAAAAGAAATTCATTTTTAAACATCACGCAATATGAAACGATTTATCTTGACAATCATTTGTGCTGTTCTGTTCGCGGTTTCAAGCAATGCACAGACGGTGAAAACCACCGAAAAATATATCATCGATGGCAAGGAAATAACCAATTTTGACGGTTCACAACTTAAAAACAAGGTGATATTGGACTATAAGATAGAGCCCGATATAAAGTGTTTCGTGCATCGGATAACAACGGCTGACAGCCTGAAAAACCTGAAAGTGAGACTTGACGGTTGGAAGATTGATATCCCAAAGATTTTTGATGAGGGGACGAACAAAGGCAAATATAACTTTATATTCACGAAGCATAAGCTGCTGTATATCGTAGATGGTGTCGTGAAGAAAGACGGATTGAAAGGCATAGAGCCGCTTGATATAACTTCGGTAACCGTTCATAAGCCTGGTTCTAAGGTTGCAGAGTCTTATGGAGAGGCAGGAAAGAACGGCGTCGTCGTTATTAAAACGCGCAAAGAAAAACGCATTGTGTATATCATTGACGGTAAGAAAGTGACGGATGTTGACGTACAGAACTTCTCACCTGAACAGATAAAGAGTGTTGTTGTCATGAAGAAGGGCTCGAAAGCTGCCGTGAAAATCGGTGGGAAAAAGGATGGAAACCAATATGATTACATTTCCATAAAATTGAAATAAAGTCTGTGGCAGAGGCCATGACGAAGTGTCTTGCAGGGTTTAGTCTTCCTGTAAGGCACTTTTTTTGTTCTGAATAATCTCCTATGATGTCGCGTTGTGAATGATATGCAGTTTAAATTAGTAAATGCGACAGTCTC
>NZ_KV817556.1:0-441 GCF_001814685.1 Prevotella sp. HMSC077E09
AGCGACGCTATCAGAGACCTCGCAAGATGACTCCAGAGATGTGGCGGAACATCAGTAAATATCTGAGGAAGGGCTGGTCTGCACAGCAGATATGCGGGCGCATGAAGGCACTTGGAAGGAAGTGTGTGTCTCACACGACCATATACAAGTACATCTGGCGGGACCGTAATGCCGGTGGAGACATCTATAGGTACTGTCGTTTCCATTTCAAATACAGGAACCACTGGCTTAAAAGAGACCAAAAGTCACTCTCTGGGAATCGGAAAAGCATAGACGAACGTCCTGCCTGTGCTGACGGAAAGCGGTTCGGAGACTGGGAGATGGATCTGATCATCGGCCCGGGAAACTCATCGGCATTAACCATGGTGGAGAGAAGTACCAATCTTGGAATTATCAGAAAGTTAGCGAAATACAAGACGGCCCGGGAGGTTTCCAAGGCCG
>NZ_KV817557.1:0-29373 GCF_001814685.1 Prevotella sp. HMSC077E09
GGTTAACAACAAAAAGAGCTGCAACTTTAACCTCTCCTCAAAGGAGGAGGAGAACTAATTTACAAGAGATTATAGGATTAATCACCTCATAATGATGCATGATGAATAATGAATTATACATTATCAGTTATGCATTAATATAATTCAACATTACACATTAAACACTCAACATTATGAAATTTCCTTCTTTCTACGCCAATAAATATCCGCAATAGAGCACGAAATTCCATGCAAAAAGGAAGACGGTGAGGGCCAAGGTGACTGCCCGCACCACATAAAGTGCTGCATCATGGCGCTGAAGTGTCTTGAAAAGATAGGCCATGACAATGGGGAGTACACACAACCAATGGGCACCCATGATGTAAACTTCATTGAGACCGAAGCCAAGCACCACATGAATCAGCATGTCGAATGCCCAGAACGACAGGGCAAGCCACATCAGACGCGCACGCCGACCACACCATATTCCGCCTAAAAAGAGCAGTACGACAAGGGCTTCAACTATGTAGTTGACGGCAAACCGATAGTTGACGATGAGCGGACGGGCGCGAAGTGTGTCTTGCAGAAGGTGGTCTTGATGCAACTGAATGGTTTCACCGAAGAGGTTTTCAACAATACTTGGCACGCGCGGAGTCGTGATATCAGTCCACTGACTGAACTCACCCTTGGCAATAGGTTTGCCTGTATGCTGGTTCCAAGGCTGCTTATGGTCGGCAATATACTTCTCTCTTGCCTTCTGTTTTATCAGCAGTTGAATGCTCTTTTCAATCTCCACAGAGTCTTTCAGCCGTGTAGTATCGCGAAAAGCGCGGGCAAGTTGGGCATGTTCTTCAGCCACTTTAACGGCCTTAGCATGCTCTCTCGCCTCAAAACCAGGGCGTTCATAATGGTTCCATTCAAGTCGGGCGAGTTCCCAAAGCATAGCCGAAGGCAGGAGTATTGCCAGCAGAAGATTGGCCGGACGCCAGAAACGGCGACCGTTCACAAAGCAGTTGGCGAGGAATATCTTGATGCCGTTGTTGAGCGATATGCCTGCCGTGAGGATGAAAAACAGCACCGTCTGCCATTTCGTGAACATCATCTTGCGTTTTATTTTCTTGCCGGCGACATAGAGAGTCAACAGCAACATGAACATCGACAGTGCAAAATGATCGGGCACACTGACAGAAACCATCACATAGGCAAAGCTGAAAAACAGCAGCGAAAGCAATGAACTGTCAAATGGTTTCAGTTCGATGACCTCACGAAGAATGCGATAAAGAAAAAGGAAACTGTAGAAACAACAGAATATCAACAGGGCAGCTACGACGATTTGTGCACAGTTCAGTCCTGTGAGTTGCATCAGACCTTGGTTGATCTGATTAGGAATAAACATGAAAAACGCCAGCAGAGGGTGGCGATAAATATTGTAGACAGTGCCCCACTCGGATACAATTTCATAGCTTAATGGGTCGAACCCCGAGATATGAAACGTGCGGACGAAGAGTTTATGATAGTCGGTTGCAATCTGAGAGAACCTGTCAAAGTACTTATAAACCACAAAACCATTGAGCACAATGGCATAGATGAGCATGGCAAAAGCCAGCCACCGCTCTTCTTTCTTTACCTTGAAGATGCCGAATATCCTTTTCATTTCTGACGATTTTGCCTGTAAATTTACGAAAAAGAAACGGTTGCTGCCCTCTATTTCTCAATCAAACACACCGCATAAGCCGACATTCCTTCCTCCCGTCCGGTAAATCCGAGCTTCTCTGTTGTCGTGGCTTTGATAGAGATTTGGTCTTCATCAATGCCCATAACCTTGGCCATACAGGATTTCATTGCGGGCACATGAGGATTGATTTTGGGGCGTTCGGCACAGATTGTAGCATCAATATTTCCCACACGATACCCCTTTTCGCCTATCAGTTCGACAACACGTTTCAAGATAATCTTACTGTCCATGTTGAGCGTTTTGTCACTCGTGTCGGGGAAATGAAAACCAATATCGCGCATGTTTGCAGCGCCAAGAAGGGCATCACTGACGGCATGCAGGAGCACATCGGCATCACTATGCCCCAGAAGTCCCATGGAATGGTCAATCTTTATGCCTCCCAACCAAAGGTCACGGCCCTCAACAAGTTTGTGGACATCAAAGCCCATGCCTACTCGAATCATTCTTATTAAATCAATGTTATTTAGGAAATGAAGTGATTGAAATCAGCTTCTTACTTCTTGAAAAGGTCTTTGATACCGTCCATATCAAAGGTCAAGGTGAAACGAAGTGTCTGGTCAAGCGGATTACTTTTAGCCGTTGCAATGACATAACCGGCATCAAGAGAGAAAGCACTCATCTTGAAACCGGCACCTACTGTGAAGTATTTTCGGTTGCCTTTCGTTTCACTTTCGTGGTGATAACCGGCGCGAAGAGAAAACTTATCATTATAGGTGTATTCGCCACCAAGGCTCCAACTCACCTCTTGAAGCTCTTCTTTAAATCCTCCAGGAGCATCGCCGAAACTCTTGAAAATGCCTGCAATGCTCGAAACATCATAGTAATCTTTCTGCAATCGCGCATCATAATCCACCTGAGACTCGTTCTCTCCCTGAATAGGACGCGTGGGAACGAGCAGCTTATTGGCGTCGGCAGCAACGGAGAAGCGGTTATATTCGTCGACAGGTATCATCAAAGAAGCACCCAGACGCATATTTGTCGGGATGAACTCACTATTTGTATCGCTGCCGAAATTAATCTTGCTACCAATGTTTGAGACGTTCAAACCAATGCCAAGCTGGCACTCTCGCTGTCCGATATTAATGTAGTTCTGATAGTAAGCCGCTATATCTGCTGCGAAAGCACTACCTGGTGTGGTCTCCGAAGAATAGTCATAGGTGAGGTCTGAGTATATCCAACGCAGGCCAGCTGCAATAGAAAACTTCTCACTAAGCATCAAAGAGTAGGCCACGTCCAGCGACATTTCGTAGGGATTAATGGTCATACCGTTGCTTCCTCCTATCGGACCTTTCATGATTACCTCGCCCATGTTGAAGTAACGGAGCGAAGTTGATACCGAACTAAAGTCGCCAATGCGATAGTAACCGACAAGATTTGCGAGATACATATCATTGACTAACTGGCGCAACCAAGGCGTATAATTGAGCGAAACGCCGGCTCTACTAACCGTAAAAGGATACTTTGCAGGGTTCCAGTACTGTGAATTCACATCGGGATCTGTTGCTACTCCGACGTCACCCATACCTGCTGCGCGGGCATCAGGAGCAATAGTTTGTGAGGTAACTGCCGTGTAAACGGGGTTGAATATGTCGGTTTTCTTCAGCTGTGCAGATGCCGAAAGCGTCATCAAAAGCATCAGTGAGAGTACCAAAGTCAATCTTTTCATCTTGTTTTTTCCTGTTTTTTATATGATTGATAAACGCTCAATGCGGTTAATTATTGCCCACAACGACGAGTTTCTGCGCCTTACTTGCCTGTTCACTGCCCTCACATGCAATCTTTGCCCGATAGAGATAGATGCCTGTCTGCAATTGACTGCCCCCGTCAGTACGCAGATTCCAGTCGACAGTATAGGCATTTGAGGTGGGAACTCCCTGCTCCTTATGCCGCCAAAGCAGGCGTCCTGAGGTATCGAAAACCTCAAGTTCCACGTCCATTTTGCTGCCCACACGGTCGTGGTTGATGATAAAGCGCGTGCCTGTTCGGGCAGGATTCTGTGAAACATCTACGCTGAAGAAGTTCGGGCGCAAGCCTTTTGCAACCTCAAAGTCAAGCCATGTGGTTGAAGAATTATTCAAAATATCCCATGCCTTGAACTGTAAACGGTGCTTACCGGGTGCAAGTGGCGGGATGTTATAATAGGTGGAGCCACTTGTATAGCTGCCAAATTCATACTGAAAGTTATCATTCAGCACGTAGGTTTTATTCATATCGCCGTCGATGATGAGTTCAAGATTATGGCCGATACCACTTCCCGAAACGTTAATTCCGTCCTTATCGGTCAGTCGGGCCACGAAATAAGGCGTGCTGTTCACGCGTCCTCCGTTCTCAAATGAAGGCGAATTGAGGTAACAGTAGATAGAAGGACCAATGGAATCATTGGTCAATTCGGCACTGCCTCCTACTAAAAAGCGATCGCAAGAACCATGAACGATATGGTCATGGTCGTCATTAACGGCATAAACATTAATGAGACCATTGCCGTTACTGTAGTTAATATCGCGGGGAACAGCAAAGGAAAAGCTGAATTTTCCGGCCTTCACACTGTCTGACCCCGTGAAGATGGTTGTCGGACGGTCGTAATATTGGAATGCATTCTCGGCCTCGGTATTATCGTTCAGCCTGCAAGTGACGAGCTCACGCGAGTCACGAACGGTCATCGTTGCTACGCCATTGAAAGGCCTGTCACTGTTTATATGTCCCGCAATACGAACGGTTCCGCCAGCCTTGATGACGGGTAACGGCGTAGTTCCTACGGCTATTCCATTGATCGAATCGACCACCGCCTGCGGTTTAGGTTGGTGCAATCTGAGTGCAGGGTCACCCAAAAGGGCATACTGAAGCTTATTACTCGTGAGGTCTTGTCCCGTAGTTATCATTTCCACCTGTGCCAAACGCGACGCTTCTCCGATTGTAGTTGCCTGTCCGTTTGTCGTTCCAAGCACATATTTCAGATAGGCCATGTTCATCGGTTTGTTGTATATGGCATACACGGTACGTGCAGTTCCGAAGAAAGCTACAGCTCCACCGCGTGGATTCAGCAATGCAGTTTCACCGATAGTTGCGGCAGTTCCGTCGAAAGGCATAATGTCACAAGAGGCTGTTATCCATAAAGGCAGGTTGCTGTTTGTAAAAGATGCGAAGTCATTGATACGCAAAACGCCCTCATGGGAAATCTGAATTTCAGAGCCATGACCTGCATAATCCATCACAAGTGCACCGCGGGCCTGCTGTTGTAAGATAGCTTTACGCACGTCAGGAAAGCTGTTTCCCGTTGCAGAAGTCTCTCTCTTATAGGCATCCCACATGATTTTCCTGACCACATATCCTTGATGTTGCGATGCCATTTCATCTGCTGCAGTGTTCGCATCATCCATATGTAGATTGTTATTGCCGTCGTCTCCCATGAACACTAACGTGTTCTGCCAAGCTCCGGCGTTTGCATTTGTGGCATAACTTATCGTCTTGTCGACCATTATCTTGGCTTCATCAGCCGTTGAAACAGGGAAGCGTCCCACGGCAACATCAGGCAGATCGCGTGCTTGCAAGTCGCCTCCTTCACCGTCATCCAACAGCCCAAAGAAGTTATCATCTACATAACATTCAACCTGATTAAATGAGTTTTCACTCTCATAACACAACAGATAATCATCAGGATTGAGTCCTTTCGTTTCATTGGTCAGCATGCGATTGTCCCAAACTCCGTCGCCGAAGAGCAACAGATAGCGTGGAGCATCATCGGCAGATGCCGCCCGATCGTAGAGCATCTTCAGGTAACGGCGATACGCATTGGCATCGGGCGTACCGCTTGAAAACTCATTATAAAGCTCATCAGCAGACACTATGTTGACGCGAAGCCCGTCTTTTTTCTCATGAAATTCCTTTAACCGCATTGCCTGTGCAGTGAGTTTACCCGACGAAGGCACGATGATGACCATGTCTGCCTGCGCATCTGCATGCCTGTTCTGATTGCCGACAACACCTACCAACTCAGGAACGGCGAAGTCGTTTGACTTGAAAATGGGGGCAGGAACCGCACCGTCCCAAGTGATTGACACATAATCCAACCGCACAGGGCCACCTGAAACGACTTTGATTTCCAAGGACTTCAACTCATCGGTAGAGACAAACGGATAGACAGCACGGCGTTCGTTTCCCTTGTCATATTCAAGCAGTCGGATTGGTAACCGACCGAGTTGGCGATCACCCATGTAGACTTCTACTTCGCTGTTTGAGCCTGCACTCACGGCAACACAAATTCTTCCACTGTCTGTTGCACGAGGTTTCCTGAGCTGAATCGACTTGCTTTGTCCCACAGCAATAGGCTCGGGATCAAACAGATTGCGTCCACCTTGATACCAGGCAAAGCCGTCACGCTCATAAAGGGAATGGTAATCATCGGCCGACGCATAGAAAGTTTTCAGGAAAGATGTCGTGTCCACAGGGGATGAAGTGACCTCAGTCTCTGTCAGAAAATAGTAACCATAGTCTGAATAAGGATTGCGGATACGTCGTACAGAATATTTACTTTCCCACGAAACAGGCCCTCGTGCATAGAAAAGATGCCTGCCATCAACTACGCACTGGGCCACTTCATGCAGGTCATCTCCTTTGACAAGATCGGCTTCTGTCAGCACTTCATGCTGCAAATTGCCCCCATACCCGTAGACATGCACCTTATTAATATCTGTGAAACCGGCCTTTCGAACGAGTGTTTCGGTAAGTTGATAGACACCGGATGACGGCACACGTATTTTCACCCAGCGCCCATTGGCCAATACCGACTGCTTAGCATAACGGTCGGAAGGATTACTTCGCGTGGCAGGAAGATGACTGTAAGCCCTGGCTTTCGCCACAGCAAACGACTCCACTTTCAGCATGAAACTGACCAAAATGCGGTAACGGCCGTCGCGATATACCAATGGAAGGAATGAAACTACAAGCTCGGGACGCCGTCTGTTCATGGCAATGAACTGCTGAACGGGTGGCATCGCAGGTAAGGCAGCACCGGAAAGACGGTTGTAATGCTCGATATTACGCTGCGACATATCCACAAATTCAGGATAAACAATGCTCACCCGATAGACAGAATCACGGTAATCGCCATGCAGCGGTATGCTATATGCGAAACGAGGCAACACAGAATCAATCTTCACCTGTTCGTAAGTGAGATTGAAGAAGCGTTGCGAAGCCTGCAAACCGAGGCTCAATGACAACCACAAAACGACAAGAATAAACTTTAAGAAGCGCCTCATAGCGGTGCGTTGTTGGTTGATGTGATGGTTGATAACTGTTATTTGCAATTGAATTCCAATACCTTTTGTTCCTCAAGATAGCCCTCAAGATGATCGTTAATCCTTACGGGACCGCAGCCCGTTGGACAGCCGGTATAAAGCAAGTCGCCTGTGCGGAGCGTAAAATATCGGCTGATATACGAGACAATCTCATCCACTTGGTGGAGCATATCGCCCGAATAGCCCTCCTGAACCGTAGTTCCATTGATGTCAAGATGAAAGCGAAGGTTCTGAACGGGCTTTATCTTATCCAAAGGAACGAATGTCCCGAGTGCGGCTGCACCGTCAAATCCCTTGCAAAGCTCCCATGGAAGACCTTGCTCCCGCAATCGACTTTGCAGTTCACGAGCCGTGAAATCAATGCCCACCGTCACCGCATCGTAGTATCGGGAGGCAAATCTTACGGGAACAGTCTTGCCCAATTTGCAGATGCGCACCACCAATTCGGTTTCATATTCGATGCTTCCGAGGTGGTCGGGGATAAAGAACGGCTTGCCGTCTTTCAGCAAAGCAGTGTCGCATTTGGTGAAAATGACAGGGTCCTCTGATTTAGAAAACGAGCCGGGCAGCGTTTTATTGTGCTGCATATAGTTCATGCCGACGGCAAATATCTTCATCTGTTGTGTCGTTTAATAACGTGGCACAAAGTTCGTTATAAATTCCCAAACGTGCAAGAAATTGGCGAGTTATGTTGTAAAAGGAAGGAGGAGAAAGGGCAACTTTGTTGATATTGTTTACCAAAAAACAAGCTTTGAGAACATAGTGTAATAAATTTGACAAAACAAGTTCTTGCAGAATTTCCGGTAATTTCAAACCAATAAAATGGCTTGAAAAATGCCATTGCGACCCATTTCTATGCTTCTTAGCCTCTCATTTCATTCATTTTGCACGCTAAAATGACGGAGAAAGCGACACAATCTAAGGCAGATTACACGACAATCTGCCTTAGATTGCGCGTTGTATTCATGTGATTTCATGCGATAACAACAATCTTCATCTGTAACAAACTGACTGTCAGAAGCTTACTTAATCACTGAATTTCGCGCGTATTTCGAACAAAAAGATTTCCATTTTCAAATGCGTAAAATCCTGAGAAGGCATTTGTTAAGTATTTTCAGAACATACAAGGCAGAAAACATACTGACCATGCTTAGCGGATTGCACAGGCTTAAAAAGCCTGCGAACTCCCGCTGTTCAGCCCGCAATCTCATTCTCCCCTCCTTTGGAGGGGCAGGGGGAGGCTCCGCAATCTCACTCTCCCCTCCCCTCGAACCGTAGGTCGTTGTTCGTTGAGTGAGCAAGACGAAGAAAATAATGAAATAGAAAAGGCTCCGCTATCTCACTCTCCCCTCCCCTCGAACCGTAGGGCGTTGTTCGTTAAGTGAGCAAGACAAAGAAAATAATGAGATAGAAAAGGCTTCGCAATCTCACTCTCCCCTCCTCTCGAACCGTAGGGCGTTGTTCATTGAGTGAGTAAGACGAAGAAAATAATGAGACAGAAAAGGCTCCGCAATCTCACTCTCCCCTCCCCTCGAACCGTAGGTCGTTGTTCGTTAAGTGAGCAAGACAAAGAAAATAATGAGATAGAAAAGGCTCCACAATCTCACTCTCCCCTCCCCTCGGGAGGGGGCGGGGGTGGGTATCAGATGAGTCGGGGGTGGGTATCACTACTGCTGCATTGTCTTGCGTAATGCCTCTTTTTTCAGTTTTTCAGCGATATAACGAGCCTTGACATTGACATCGTTAATATCTTTCTTACGATAGTAACTGCGTGACACAAAGCCGTCACTGAGCACGAGAGAGTCCTGCCCTAAGTAGACAATAATACAGGTGTCTTTGCACGGATTGGTAATCGTGACGGTATTATCCTTATTATAAACAGGCGTCGCACTCTCTATAATAAGCTTTCCATTCCATATATGCCACCCCGTAAAGTAGCCTAATTGCGGATAAACTACAGGGCTTTCCTGCTCCAAAGACGACTGTTCGCTGACATAACCCACACTTTGTGCCGTCCATTGACGACGCAACCAGAAACCATATTCGCGTGGAATAAGATAGGTTTGCTTTATCGAATCGGGCATGTTGCGCATCATACGGCTCTGCAACCGCTTGCTCATCTTTTCGTAATCGCGCATCTGTGGCATGACGACATAGCACCAGATGCCTTTCAATTCGTCGAGATCAATCACCTCATCGGCCACGCGCTTGTCTTGCTTGCTGACTACAACACCAATCCAATCACCAATCTGAATGTCGCCCAACACACGACCGTTGCGATTGGCATCAATGATTTCATAAGACACAGGATCACGCCCATCGAAAGGCAAAAGCACGATGGTGGAGTCGTTACAGCCTTCACATGCAAGTCCATAGACAGTGCTGTCGCCTTTCAGCTTCACTTCTTCATTCGGTCGTTCCTCCTGACTTGCGGTTGTTTTTGCCTTTTCACCACACGCCGTCAGCAGCAGAATGACGCACAAAATGGCTGCATATGTCTTCGTTTTCATAAGATTCTAAATTTTGTGCAAATATAAAGCAATAATTGCAAAAAATACATGTTATCATGCCGTTTTTGGATTTTTTTACCTAATTTTGCAGCCCGACGGGTTCTTGTTGCATTGTGGTTGAAATACACCGACAGGCAAGTGCCTTTTTTATTCAAAGGATATCAAATACATATTATAATCATATAATGGGAAAGAAAATACAGTTCAGTCTCGTCTATCGGGATATGTGGCAGAGTTCAGGCAAGTTCCAACCACGCAAAGATCAATTGGAACGCATTGCTCCTGTATTTGTTGAAATGGGATGTTTTGCCCGTGTTGAAACCAATGGTGGTGCCTTTGAGCAGGTTAATCTCCTTGCCGGTGAGAACCCTAACGAGGCCGTTCGCGCTTTCTGCAAGCCGCTTCATGAGGCCGGTATCAAGACTCACATGCTGGATCGTGGCTTGAATGCCCTCCGCATGTACCCCGTTCCTGACGATGTCCGCGCCTTGATGTACAAGGTAAAACATGCACAAGGCACCGACATCACACGTATCTTTGACGGTCTGAATGACGTTCGTAATATCAAGCCTTCTATCAAGTGGGCCAAGGAAGCAGGTATGACTGCACAGACTGCACTGTGTATCACCACCTCTCCTGTGCACACTTTGGAGTATTACACGAAGCTTGCCGATGAACTTATCGAGGCAGGTGCAGAGGAAATCTGCCTCAAAGACATGGCCGGAATCGGTCAGCCTGCATTCTTGGGTAAGCTGACTAAGGCTATCAAGACCAAGCATCCGGACATCATTATCGAATATCACGGACACTCAGGCCCAGGACTTTCAATGGCTTCTATCCTTGAAGTATGCAACAATGGAGCCGACATCATCGACACAGCTATTGAGCCTTTGTCATGGGGTAAGGTGCATCCTGACATCATTTCTGTATTGAGCATGCTGCGCAATGAGGGCTTCGAAGTGCCAGACATCAATATGAACGCCTACATGAAAGCACGTGCACTGACACAGGAATTCATTGATGAATGGCTCGGTTATTTCATCAATCCAGCCAACAAATACATGTCTTCTCTGCTGTTAGGTTGCGGACTTCCCGGTGGAATGATGGGCTCCATGATGGCTGATCTCGGTGGTATTCGCCAGACAATCAATAACCTTCGCAAGAAGAAAGGCGAGGAAGAACTCTCTATGGACGATATGCTTGTGAAGTTGTTCAATGAAGTTGAATATGTTTGGCCACGTGTAGGTTATCCTCCATTGGTGACACCTTTCAGCCAATACACCAAGAACATTGCCCTCATGAACCTGCTTACGATGGAGCAAGGTAAAGGCCGTTTCGTCATGATGGACGAGTCAATGTGGGGTATGATCCTTGGAAAGAGCGGTAAAGTACCTGGGAAAATCGACCCGGAACTTGTTGAATTAGCAAAGAAACAGGGTCGCGAATTCACCGATGTTGACCCAAGAACCCTGCTCACTAACGCGCTTGAAGACTTCAAGAAGGAAATGGATGAGAACGGATGGGACTATGGTCAGGACGACGAAGAACTCTTTGAACTGGCTATGCACCCTGAACAATACCGTAATTATAAGAGTGGTCAGGCCAAGAAGAACTTCTTGGAAGACCTTCAGAAGGCCAAGGATGCAAAGCTTGGAGCAAAGGTCAGCCTCGAAGAAGCAACTGCATTCAAGCATGCCAAGGCTGATGCTATCGTTGCACCTGTAAAGGGTCAGATCTTCTGGGAGTTCCAAGGAGACGGCGAAGCAGCTCCGGCTATCGAGCCATTCATTGGAAAAGAATACAAAGAAGGCGACACATTCTGCTATATCTGCACGCCATGGGGCGAGTTTGAAGCTATTCCTGCAGCTCTCGGCGGACAGCTTGTTGAGATCAATGCCAAGCAAGGTTCCAAGGTAAGTAAGGGCGATGTGATAGCTTATATCCAGCGTCCCGAGGCAGAATAAGCCATGGATTATCAGGCAATCATTGATAAATACTATCCCGAAGACAATCAACTTCGGTATATACTTATGACACACAGCACGCTTGTTACTAAGCGTGCTGTGCGCATTTGTGACCTTCATCCGGAGCTTCTCCTTGACCGTCAGTTCATCATTGAGGCTGCCATGCTCCACGATATCGGCATTTTCAAATGCAATGCGCCTGGAATTTATTGCTTCGGAAGCGAGCCTTATCTCATTCACGGACGTATAGGTGCAGAACTTCTACGGGCAGAAGGCTATCCGAAACACGCCAGAGTATGCGAGCGTCACACAGGAGCAGGCATCACGAAAGGGGAGATTATACGCCTCAATCTGCCACTGCCTCATCAGGACTTCCTGCCCGAAACCATGGAAGAAAAAGTCATCTGTTATGCCGACAAGTTCTTTTCAAAGACACATCCCGAAGTAGAAAAGACCATTGAACAAGCCGAACGAAGTCTTAAACGCTTTGGAGAAGAAGGCTTAGAACGCTTCAAAGGGTGGGAGAAACTCTTTGAATAAAAATATCTTTTAACGCTGAAAGAAAGGGTGTTTCAGCGATTTATCACTATCTTTGCAGTTCAAATGAGAAGATATTCGTTTATAGCCCTGCTGTTGTGTGCCGTCCTTTTCATGATGGCCGATGCCGACTACCAATTTCGAAAGAAGCATAAGCGTGCTTCTAATGACAGCATTGCTATCAACAAAACCGTAAGAAAAGACTCTGCCGGCCGTGAAATCATCGATACAACCAAGATGGATTCGCTGCAATTGGCTATTTACCGACACAACAAACAGATTGATGATTCCATTTATCTTGACTCATTAAACCGCCAAAAAAAGAACGGAATAGACGCTCCTGTGACCTTTTCGGCCAACGACTCCATGGTTTATGACGCGCAAAACAAGACAGCTTTCCTCTACGGAACATCGAATGTGAAGTACGAGAACATGGATCTTAAGAGCGAACGCATCTATCTTAACATGGACAGTAGCCTCGTTCATGCCACCGGGGTGCGCGATACGGCTACCAAAGGACTAACGGGAACACCTGTTTTTTCCATGGGATCAGACAACTATGAGAGCGATACCATGGCCTTCAACTTCAAGAGTAAGAAGGGACTTATACAGAATGTTACGACCCAACAACAGGAGGGTTTCCTTTCAAGTCAGCTTTCCAAGCGCAATGACAAAGGTGAGATTTTCCTGAAACATGGCCGTTATACCACTTGTGATAAAGACTGTCCGGACTTCTATATCGCCCTTTCGCGTGCCAAAGTACGCCCTGGAAAGGACGTCGTTTTCGGCCCGGCATATCTTGTTGTGGCTGATGTTCCGTTGCCATTAGCTATCCCCTATGGCTTCTTTCCATTCTCCAAGAAATATTCAAGCGGTTTCATCATGCCCTCATATGGCGATGAAAGCACACGCGGTTTCTATCTCCGCGACGGTGGATATTACTTTGCTTTGAGCGACAAATGGGACTTGAAGCTCCTCGGTGAGATTTATACTAAAGGCTCATGGGGCCTGAGTGTAGCCACCAACTACCGCAAACGCTATCGTTACAACGGCACTTTCTACGCCGCATATCAAGATACCAAGACCGGAGATAAAGGCTTACCGGACTACACCCGACAGCAAAGTTTCAAGATACAATGGAGTCATCGCCAGGATCAGAAAGCCAGTCCGTACAGTTCTTTGGCTGCAAGTGTGAACTTTGCTACGTCAAGTTATGAGCGCAACAACTTGGGAAGCCTCTACAATCCACAGACACTCACGCAGACAACACGTACTTCTTCGGTCAGTTGGGGCACCAACTTCTCGAGCATCGGCCTTTCCTTGAGTGCCACTGCCAACCTGAATCAGAACATGAGCGACTCGAGTATAGCGCTCACTCTGCCTGATCTGAACATCAGTCTGAGCCGTTTCTACCCTTTCAAACGACGTCATGCCGCAGGTGCAGAACGCTGGTATGAGAAGATTTCCGTCAGCTACACAGGACAAATCAGCAACTCTATCAACACGAAAGAAGACCGTCTTCTCCGCTCCAATCTCATCAAAGACTGGCGCAACGGTATGCAACATCGCATCCCGGTGAGTGGCAACTTCACGCTGTTCAACTACATCAACGTGAGTCCTTCGTTCAATTTCACCGACCGAATGTACACCAACAAGGTGACAAAATCATGGAACAGAACCACTCAAAAGGAGGTTTCCGACACCACATATGGCTTCCATAACATCTACAATTGGGACCTTAGCCTCAGTGCAAGCACTAAACTCTACGGTATGTTCATACCTAACCGCAAGATTTTCGGCGACAAAATCCAAGCTATCCGCCATGTCATCACGCCTTCGGTCAGCTTCAGCTACGCGCCCGACTTCGGTTCTTCACGCTATGGTTACTACAGCACTTATCAGCGAACCAATGCCGACGGCAGCGTTGAACTCGTTGACTATTCACCTTATTCCAATGGTCTTTACAGCGTTCCCGGCCGGGGAAAGACGGGAAATGTAAGCTTTTCGTTCGACAACAACATTGAGATGAAGATTAAATCCGACAAGGATTCAACCGGCATCCGCAAGATAAGCATCATCGATAACCTCGGTTTCAGAATGTCATACAACATGGCAGCCAAAGAGAAACCATGGAGTGACCTCAGTGTCGACCTGCGTCTGAAGTGGTGGAAGAACTATACTTTCAACCTCAACGCCGTCTTTGCATCCTATGCCTACGAGCTCGACAGCAACGGAAAGCCCTATGTCGGCAACCACACCTATTGGGGAATGGGCAAGATTGGCCGTTTCCAGGGCATGTCGCAGAACATCTCTTACACGCTCACTCCAGAGAAAATCAAGAAGCTTTTCGGTGGAGGTGGCGATGATGACGACACGAAAAGCAAGCGCAACGACCCCGAGGCAGAAGGAGTTGACACTGATATCGAGTCGAATGTCGACGATGATATGATCGAAGGACAGCGCAGTGCACGCCGTAAAGGTAGTGGCCACAAGGCAAAGACCGATGATGATGGCTACATGAGTTTCAGCATGCCATGGTCTATCACCTTTGGATATGGCATCACGATGCGTGAGAGTAACGACATCAACAGGTTCAACTACAAGACGATGCGCTATCCCTACACGTTCTCACAAACCCTGAACTTCAGCGGTAACCTGCGCATCAGCGACGGTTGGAACATCAGTTTTTCGTCGGGTTATGACTTCGAACACCACGCACTCAGCATGACGACAGCCAGCCTGCAACGTGATCTTCACTGCTTCAACATGAGCTGTCAAGTCGTTCTTGCGCCTTACACAAGTTACAATTTCACTTTCCGCTGCAATGCAAGCACACTCACCGACGCACTGAAATACGACAAACGCAGTGGCTACAGCAATGCCGTGCAGTGGTATTAAGCCTATGGAAAAGCCTTCATTCACCAAAGACAGCATCGAAGCAGCCTATTGCTTCTTTCATCAGAAATGGCAAGTTTATGCCTTTTCGCACAGTGAACACCAGAAAGATGACATCGAATATGCCATCAGCGAGTATGTCAACGAGATGAGTCCCGCACTCTATGAAACCCTCGCCAAAGGCAAAGAAGGCTTTCTCCTGACACATACGACTTTCGCTGACGACATGAAATCGGCCGTGGAACAATTAGGAAATCTTCTCTGACATTTATCTTATATACCACAAATAACATTTATGAAAAAATCTGTTCTCATGCTACTGCTCCTGCTCCTTGCCTTGGGAGCGACGGCACAGAATGTGCAATTGCACTACGACCTCGGTCATTCTCTCTACAAAGACCTTACAAACAGGCCTTCAGTTACTACCACTGTAGAAATGTTCAAGCCTGATAAATGGGGCAGTACTTACTTATTTACCGACATAGACTATCAGAGAGACGGCGTTGCGGGAGCCTATTGGGAGGTTTCACGCGAGTTCAATCTCACCAAAAACAAGCAGTGGGCAGCCCACATTGAATATAATGGCGGACTCTCTTCTGACGAAAACAGTTGGCAGGCAACGCGCTTCCAACATGCTGTGTTGTTAGGAGGTGCATGGAATTGGCATAGTACAGACTTCTCAAAGACATTCTCCGTGCAGGCCATGTACAAGTATTATTTCAAAAACAGACACTATAGTGCACACCCTTTCAGCGGCTTCCAGCTGACCGAAGTGTGGGGGATGACGTTCGCACATGGACTTTGCACCTTCAGCGGTTTCTGCGACTTGTGGTACAATCCCAATGTGAATGGCAAGCTTATCGTGTTGAGTGAGCCGCAGTTCTGGTTTAATATCAACGCATTGAAAGGCATGCAGGGCGTCAATCTGAGCCTCGGCAGCGAGGTTGAACTGAGCAACAACTTCGTCTGGAATAAGCAGGGAGAACACAACCGCTTTTATGCTTTGCCGACAGTGGCAGCAAAATGGACTTTCTGAAAGCCTCTCCCACCCCTTTCCAAAGAAGAAAACGCATGCTTGGCAGTAAGGTTTGATCATCACGTTTGAATGACGAAACTCGGCCATAAGCACTTCATAATTATCTTTACAAATGCTTCTTCAGGAAGGGGTCTGCTGAAAAACAATCGGGACTCGGCTTCAAATACGCGAGTTTTGAAGCCTTTAAGCAAACCTTTGAGCATCAAACAGTTACACAAAATACCGCCTTTTAAAGGCTACCTACACACGAGAAAACACGCTGATTTGAGGCTTTTTACATCCTGACTTGCCTCGAATCGGCATGCAATCTATGGCATTTCATCACGCGTTTTGCACCATGTTGCAGTGCATTATGACGCAAATCACGAGAAAAGTTGATGCGCCGAAGCAGACGAAAGGTATGGAATGCGCTTGCTACCCCAGGAAAAACCGCCTTTCAATTTCTATTTGGTGCAGTCAAAAAGTGTTAAAAACAGAGACACAAAGTTTACAAAACCACTCTCTTCCCCGCCTCTGACCGGAGAGGGGGAAGAGCGAGATTGCAAACTAATCAGAGTGAATTCGCAGGCTTTCTGAGCCTGCGCAAAATGCTTATCTGATTATGCTTTATCCACGATTAATTATACCTTAAAACGCAGGACAATAGTCTAAGCCAAACACTTCAGCAACCGCTTTATAGGTTACCTTGCCATTTACGATGTTCAGTCCCTTGCAAAGGGCTTCGTCTTCACGGCAAGCCTGCTGCCAGCCCTTATCGGCAAGCGCCACGGTATAATGCAAAGTGGCATTTGTCAAGGCGGAAGTTGACGTATTAGGCACGGCACCCGGAATGTTGGCCACACAATAGTGGAGGATGCCATCGACCTCATAAACAGGCTCGGAATGGGTCGTAGGACGAGAGGTTTCGAAGCAACCGCCTTGGTCGATAGCCACATCCACGAGCACTGAACCGCGCTGCATGAGGGCCAACATGTCGCGCGTGATGAGCTTAGGTGCCTTGTCACCCGGCACAAGTACAGAGCCAATGACAATATCTGTCATGGGAAGTTGCTTGCGAATGTTATAGTCTGACGAATAAAGTGTATGGACATTGGCCGGCAGATTGATGCCCAATTGACGCAAACGCGGCAGGTTTACATCGGCAATCGTCACCTCGGCACCGAGCCCGGAAGCCATTCTTGCAGCGGCTTCGCCCACAGTTCCACCGCCAAGTACAAGCACACGAGCCGGCAAAACGCCCGGAACACCACTGATAAGTCTGCCATTTCCTCCCTTCGTGGTCTGCAGATAATGTGCTCCATTGAGTACAGCCATACGGCCTGCAACCTCACTCATCGGTACAAGCAACGGCAAAGAACCGTCTGCTTTCTGCACCGTTTCATAAGCAATACACACAGCTCCGCTCTTGATCATTGCCTCGGTGAGTGCCCGTTCGCAGGCGAAATGGAAATAGGTGAATACCACCTGCCCCTTACGAACAAGCGCATACTCGGGCGCTATGGGTTCTTTCACCTTCACAATCATATCTGCCTGGGCATAGACATCCGTGATATCAGGCAGGATTTTAGCACCTACTGCCTCATAATCTGCATCCTTAAAACCGCTATTCTCGCCTGCGGTATGCTGCACGTAGACTTCATGACCATGCTTACAGAGTTCGTTTACGCCTGCAGGAGTCATGCCAACACGGTTCTCATTGTTCTTAATTTCCTTTGGAATACCGATTTTCATAGCTGTTTCCCTTTCGTTATTAAAGTTAGTAGTCATAGAATATGCAACAAATATAATGATTTATTTGATTGGTTGTAACGCAAAAAGGAAATTTAACTAAACAGAAATGAACAAATAAAAAGCGCCCAACCATGGAACATTTCCATAATCGGGCGCTCGTTTTATCGTATAGAAAGTTCTATGCTTTCTTGTCTTCAATGGCCTGTGTGATAAGACCTTCGAGTTCTTCGCACAGCTCGGGATTGTCGCGAAGCAATGCTTTCGTGGCGTCACGGCCCTGCGCAAGCTTCGAACTGTTATAGCTAAACCAGCTTCCACTCTTCTGAATGATGCCGTATTCTACACCAAGATCAAGGATTTCTCCTACCTTGCTGATGCCTTCTCCAAACATAATTTCGAACTCTGCCTTGCGGAATGGCGGTGCAACCTTATTCTTCACAACCTTCACACGCACTTGATTTCCAATGATATTATCACCGTCTTTGAGACTTGTTACACGGCGAATATCAAGACGAACACTACTGTAGAACTTCAGTGCATTACCACCGGTTGTGGTCTCTGGACTGCCAAACATCACGCCAATCTTCTCGCGCAACTGGTTGATAAAGATACAACAAGTGTTGGTTTTACTGATAGTTGAGGTGAGTTTTCGCAATGCCTGACTCATCAATCTGGCCTGCAAACCGACAACGTTGTCGCCCATATCGCCCTCAATCTCTTTCTTCGGAGTCAGTGCAGCAACTGAATCGACCACGAGAATATCAACAGCACTCGAGCGAATCAGCTCGTCGGCAATCTGCAAAGCCTGTTCTCCATTGTCGGGTTGGCTTATCCAAAGGTTGTCAACATCAACGCCCAACTTCGCTGCATAGAAGCGATCGAAAGCGTGTTCTGCATCAATGAACGCTGCAATGCCGCCCTTCTTCTGTGCTTCTGCAATAGCATGAATGGCCAAAGTAGTCTTACCTGACGACTCCGGGCCATATATCTCGATGATGCGACCACGCGGATATCCGCCCACGCCAAGCGCCACATCAAGACCTATACTGCCTGTAGGGATCGTTTCTACATTCTCAATCTGCTCATCACCCATACGCATGATAGAGCCTTTACCAAAGTCTTTTTCTATCTTAGACATTGCTGCCTGCAAAGCTTTCAGCTTCTCGCTTTGCTGGTTAGCCACTGCTTCTTTTGCCATTTCTTCTATATTTTATGTGATTAAATGAGACATAACGCCTCGTTCTTTGCTTAGAGTTCCAGGTCGCCGTCAAACACTTCATGCCATGGAAGCCCATGAATGTTGAGCTGTTCCATGAACGGATCGGGGTCGAACTCCTCTACATTCCACACTCCCGGACGTTTCCAAATGCCCTTGACAAACATCATTGCGCCTATCATTGCAGGCACACCGGTCGTATAACTGACGCCCTGCATGCCGGTTTCCCTATAAGCTTCCTGATGTTTACAATTGTTGTAAACGTAGTAAGTGCGCTCTTTTCCGTCCTTTATACCACGAATTCGGCAGCCGATAGAAGTCTCACCATCGTAGTTTTCGCCAAGATCCTGGGGATTAGGCAACACTGCTTTGAGGAACTGTAAAGGCACAATCTTCACCTTGGCAGTCTTTGTCGGGTCGTCAGCCAACGGTGCTTCGTACTCTACTTCATCGATACGGGCCATTCCAATGTTCTGAATTACATCGAGATAGTTAAGATATTGCTGGCCGAAAGTCATCCAGAAGCGAGCCTGCTTGATAGTAGGATAGTTCTTAACCAACGACTCCAGCTCCTCATGATGCATCAAATAGCTGTCGCGTGGGCCGATATTTGGATAGGTAAGGTCTTTGTGAACAGCCAGCGGTTCGGTTTCAATCCACTCGCCATCTTTATAGTATAAGCCCTTCTGGGTAATCTCTCTGATATTGATTTCAGGGTTGAAATTCGTAGCGAAGGCCTTGTGATGATTACCTGCATTGCAATCAACAATGTCGAGATAATGTATTTCATCGAAGTAATGTTTGGCTGCATAAGCCGTATAAATGCCTGAAACACCGGGGTCAAATCCGCACCCTAAGATTGCAGTAAGACCTGCCTGCTCAAACTTTTCCTTATAAGCCCACTGCCAGGAATATTCAAAATGTGCCTCATCCTTAGGCTCATAGTTGGCCGTATCAAGGTAGTTGCAACCGCAAGCTAAGCAAGCTTCCATGATAGTGAGGTCTTGATAAGGCAGTGCAAGATTAACAACCAACTCGGGTTTATAGTCATTGAAGAGCGCCTTGAGCTGCTCCACATCGTCTGCATCAACCTCTGCGGTCTTGATATTCATCTTGTATCCCTTGGCATGAATAGCCTCAACAAGACGGTCACACTTAGCTTTGTGATGGCTTGCAATCATCAGTTCGGTGAAAACATCGGTGTTCTGGGCCATCTTAAAGGCTGCAACGGTGGCCACACCGCCAGCTCCAATCATCAGTATTCTACTCATATCTGTTTATTTTATTTCTTCAGCTTTGATGCCTAATGCACTCATCAGCGAGTAGCCTAATATCTCTTGGCGGAAGTTCCCGCCCTCCATGGGCTGCATTGCAAACAGCGTAATGCGCTTATCCTCATCCTCAACACGGCGCAAGAGATTGCGCAAACGGGCATAACCGTCACCATGTTCACTGTCGGGGACTATCATTACACGACGCACTTCCTTGTGCTCCAAAAGCGTACGCAACACGCTTTCGATGTATTCTTCCTTGCTGACGGCCGCGCCTGATGACACAGAAGTAATCGTGAATTCACCCAACCGTGCATCCGTAAAGGCTTTAGCATGAAGTTCACCGGCATAATCTGACGGCGTGAAATTGTCCATCTGCTTATGCTTCTCATCATGAACAAGCACCACCTGCACGTCGTTTTCTCCTGCACGCACACCTCCGTCAAGTGCCACACAGACTGCCCATTGGCTTAAATCTGCCTTTGGAATAGGCCTGCCTATCATGCGTTCGAAGTTGACAATGAGGTCGAAAGCGACCGAATCTATATAATCAGCATCAGCAATGATTATGTTTTCACTCATCCTGATGTTGCTGTCTGCCTGTGAATTCATGCTACAAAGATAGTGTTTTAATTTGAGATTATCGTGGCTCATAATGTTTTTTTTCTTAACTTTGCAGTGCTTAATGCTGAATTAAATTTATAAGGAAAAATGACAACTTTAACTGTTTCAATCATCGTGGTATTTGTAGTGGGCTACCTCTTCATTGCCCTTGAAAGTATCACGAAAGTCAACAAGGCTGCCATTGCACTACTGATGTTCGTGGCTTGCTGGACACTTTTCATGGTCGACCCAACTGGTTATCTGCCCGGATTGACCGGCAATGCGCTCACAAATGCGGTAAGCAGCGCCATCGAACACCATTTGGGAAGTACCTCAACAACGCTCTTCTTCCTCATGGGTGCTATGACAATCGTCGAAATAGTCGACCAAAACGGAGGCTTTAACTGGGTACAGACGCGCATGAGTACCAAGAGCAAGCGGGGCCTGATGTGGAAGATTGCCTTCATGACTTTCTTTCTTTCGGCCATATTGGATAACTTGACAACATCCATTGTCATGGTAATGATACTGCGAAAGCTCGTGCATGACCATAAAGACCGCATTGTCTATGCCTCGTTAGTGATTATCGCAGCCAACTCCGGGGGTGCCTTTTCACCGATTGGAGACGTGACAACAATCATGCTTTGGAACAAGGGTGTGATCACAGCTTTAGGCGTAATCAGTGAGATTTTCATTCCTTCGGTCATCTCACTTCTCATACCGGCACTCATCATGCAGACGCAACTCAAGGGAGAACTCACAACGACAGAGTCGTCATCCTATGACAAACGCGACGGCGAAGTGCTTGAGTTTACAGGCTTGGAACGCAAGATTATCTTTGCTGTGGGCGTTGGAGGACTGATGTTTGTGCCCGTATTCAAGTCGATTACTCACTTGCCTCCGTTTGTTGGTATCCTGCTTGTGTTAGGCGTTTTATGGACAGTAACCGAGGTATTCTACCGCCGACTGCACCATTATCACAAAGACATGACGTTCCAGAAGCGCGTTTCCAACCTGCTGAGCCGCATCGACATGAGCACCATTCTCTTCTTCCTCGGCATTCTGATGGCCGTGGCCTGCCTTGAGGAAATCGGCGTACTTACCGCCATGGGTGGTGCACTCAACGACACTTTCAACGACAACCACTATCTCGTTACGGGCATTATCGGCGTGCTTTCAAGCATTGTTGACAACGTGCCTCTCGTGGCCGGATGTATGGGAATGTATCCCGTCACACCGACCGGTGACATGGCTATTGACGGCATTTTCTGGCAGTTGCTGGCTTATTGTGCGGGAGTTGGCGGAAGCATCCTCATCATTGGAAGCGCTGCCGGCGTAGTCGTTATGGGATTGGAAAAGATTACTTTCGGGTGGTATATGAAGCGTGTCAGCTGGATTGCCTTTGTGGGTTATTTGGCGGGAATACTGAGTTACTTCATCATCCGCACGTTCATTATGCCGACTGCACTGTAATATCAGTCGGCAAAATCATCATAAGACGGTTGCACTTCGAATGGAGATGCAGCCGTTTTTCTGTTTCGTAATTTCTTTTACAAATGCTCTTTCACAGCTCGCGTATTTCCAATGAAAAGCTCACCCGCCTGCAAATACGCGAGTTTTAAGCATGTTTGGTAAAACTTTGAGTATGAAACGGTTACACAATTCCACTCTTTTTGCAAGCCAATTTTATGGCATAAGAAGTCGTGAAATGACTTGAATTGCACGGTGTTTTGACGCATATCAGCGTGTGAAATGGCATTCATGAGCAGACAATCTGACGCTAATGACGCATTAACTTGACGCAAATTGGTGGACAAAGTGTTTCGGGAGACAATGCCAAAAGCATGAAATGCCTTGGAAAGGTCATGATTTGCGACTTTTCAAATTCTATTTGGTGGTGTTGCGAAGTAGCAAAAAACGTGATGTAATATTTACAAAATGAAAGTTGAAAGAAAGGGTATCGAGCCTTGAAGAAAAAAAGAAAATGAGAAGTAAGGAATAAGAAATTTACACCTACCCGGAATGTAGTTTTCTCGGAAAATCCGTCTTTCAAAGCATCAAAAAAGGTGATCTGCATCATGCAGACCACCTTTTCTGATATGTAAATACATGGAAAATGCAATTACTCTGCTACGAGTGTGAAGCGCTTGTAGGCAACAATCTTGGCATCGCCCTGCTTCTTCAGCCATTCATTGACGCTCAACTTGTCGCCTTCAGAGAACTGGAACTCCTGGTCAACCAAGCAGTTATCCTTGAAGAACTTGTTCAAACGACCCTTAGCGATGTTCTGAATCATCTGCTCATTGAGTGTAGCAGCCTTCTCTTCGCCTACGGTCTTCTTGATCTCTCTGGCTCTGTCAGCATCCTCTTGTGTCAGCCAACCCTTCTTCGTGTTGCTTTCAATGTGGTCTTCAGAGTCAACATGTGCAGGATTAATGCCAGCCTTCTTGAGTGCTGCATTGACTGCTTTTTCAACCATTTCTTCCTTGGTTTTCTCGACAGCCACCTTGAATTCCTCATCCTTTACAGACTGTGGAACCGAAGCTTCATCAAGTGCAACCGGCTTCATTGCAGCCACCTGCATGGCAATCTTGTGTCCGGCGTCCTCGTTGTTGGCGCTGAGTTGAACCATTGTTGCCAAGGTGTGGCGACCCATGTGGTCGTAAACAGAGATGTTGTCTCCCTCAAGGAAGTTGTAGCCATCTATCTCCATCTTCTCTCCGGTGATACCCGAACGGTGCTGAACAGCTGTTGCAGCGTCGTCGCCATCAGCCAACTTGAGCGCTTTAACTTCGTCAAGCGTCTTGCATTTTGCAGCAACTGCCGCATCAAGAATATCCTGAGTGAGCTGTATGAAGTCCTTACCGGCAGCCACAAAGTCGGTCTCACACTTCACAGCAACCATTGCTGCAAAACCTGGAACGCACTTAACGAGCACGCAACCGTTAGAAGTTTCACGGTCAGAACGCTTTGCAGCAATAGCCAAACCACGCTCACGGAGCAGGTCTTTTGCCTTGTCGAAATCGCCTTCAGCCTCTGTAAGAGCCTTCTTTACGTCAGCCAAACCAGCACCGGTCATACTGCGAAGCTTCTTGATATCTTCTATTGAAATAGCCATAATATAGTCTTTTCTTTGTTTATTTGTTTGAAAAAAGATAGGGGCTTATTGATAATGCGTAGGTTCTTACAGGTTCCTATCCTATCAAGTAAGCCCCTATATCTTGATTATTCAGCCTTTTCAGCCTCGGCTTCAGCTACAGGAGCTTCTTCTTCCTTGCGTGCCTTGCGAGTGCGCTTCTTGGTTTCAGCAACCTCTTCAGCCTGTTCAGCAGCAGCCTTTTCGTCTGCTTTCTCAGCCTTGCGCTCTTCAAGACCCTCAGCGATAGCACCGCAAACAGCCGTAAGTATAGTCTCTACGCTGTCTTTAGCATCGTCGTTTGCAGGGATTACGAAGTCGATGTTCTTAGGATCTGAATTTGTATCTACAATACCAAAAACAGGAATACCCAGACGGTTTGCCTCTTTCACTGCAATGTGCTCTTTCATTACGTCGATAACGAAGAGTGCACTTGGCAGACGAGTCAAGTCGGCAATAGAACCAAGGTTCTTCTCCAACTTAGCGCGCTGACGTGTAACCTGCAGCAACTCGCGCTTAGAAAGGTTAGAGAAAGTACCGTCGTTCATCAGCTTGTCAATGTTTGTCATTTTCTTAACTGCCTTACGAATGGTAGGGAAGTTGGTCAACATACCACCTGCCCAACGCTCGTTGACGTATGGCATGTTAACAGATGCGGCCTTATCAGCTACGATATCCTTAGCTTGTTTTTTAGTAGCGACAAACAGAATCTTCTTTCCTGACTTTGCTATTGCCTTCAATGCCTCTGCAGCTTCATCTATCTTAGCAACTGTTTTGTTGAGATCGATGATGTGAATACCATTACGCTCCATGAAGATATAAGGAGCCATTGCCGGGTTCCACTTACGCTTGAGGTGACCAAAGTGGCAACCTGCCTGAAGTAACTGGTCGAAATTTGTTCTTGACATTTCTTTTCTTGATTTTAATTGTTTACTTTCTTTTTTAATTCTTACAGTCTGCATACAACAGCATTACTATCATAAACAAACCTTTTTTGCTCAGAATCAGCCCGACAGTAATCCGGTCTTATACTGCATCGCAATACAAAGAAGCCACAGAGTCTGCCTGGTTTAGATACTAAACTAAATTGTCTTTGAAACTTTAAGATTGAATTTTGAACTTTAGAATATGCCGGGCTAAGCCCTATTGCATGTCATGATGACACAGAAAACAAATCATAAAGTTCAATGTTCCATATCCAGAATTCAAAGAACAAGCATTAACGCTTACTGAACTGGAAGCGACGACGAGCCTTAGGCTGACCTGGTTTCTTACGCTCAACAGCACGACTGTCGCGGGTAAGGAAGCCTGCATCCTTCAAAGCTTTCTTGTCTTCAGCGTTCACCTTGACGAGAGCACGGGCGATAGCAAGGCGGAGTGCCTGGCTCTGACCAGTGAAACCACCACCGTCGAGGTTTGCCTTGATGTCATACTTACCTTCAGCTTCGAGCAACATCAGTGGCTGCTTAACCACGTACTGCAGAATAGCTGACGGGAAGAATTCAGTTAAATCTTTCTTATTGATAATGATCTTACCGGTTCCTTCAGAAAGGTAAACACGAGCGACAGCGCTCTTGCGGCGACCAATTGCATTTAATACTTCCATCTTAATCCTAAATTATTTATACTGGTTAATATCGATTGACTTTGGCTTCTGAGCCTCCTTGTTGTGCTCTGCGCCATCGAATACATAAAGGTTATCCAACAAAGCACGACCAAGACGGCCCTTTGGAAGCATTCCTTTGACTGCATGACGAATGATTTTGTCAACACCATTGGCACGAGTACGAAGCTCGGCAGGAGTGTTGAAGCGCTGACCGCCAGGATAACCAGTATAACGTGTGTAAACCTTATCAGTCTCCTTTTTACCTGTGAAGACTACCTTTGAGGCATTGATAATGATTACATTGTCTCCACAGTCTACGTGGGGAGTGAAGTTTGGCTTGTACTTTCCGCGAAGCAGCTTAGCTACTTTAGAGCAAAGACGACCTACAATCTGATCGCTGGCATCTACTACCACCCACTCTTTCTTAGCTGTTTCCTTGTTTACGGAAATAGTCTTGTAACTTAAAGTGTTCATTTTTTAAACTTAATTTTACTACTAAAAAACAATATTTATTACTTTTCGATAACAGAAACCTCGCGGCGCCTCCAGTCTAAAAGAGACCATCCACAGCTTTTGTTCTGTTGTCCGACAGATTCACTAACCGCCTTATCCGGCCAAAGAAAAGGCTATTAACACTGCCAGACTGCCGGAAATTCCAAGCGCTTTCCCAGCAATCGGTTTGCAAAGGTACATATTTTAAAGAAAGAAGCATAATGTAATAGACTGCAAATCCATTCTAATTACATAACTTTAACACTATTATTGAATATTAACAACACATAATAAGGTGAAAGCAGAGATTGCTTTCACCTTATTATATATATGGGGTCCTAAAAACTTCACCCTTTTCTACCCTCTTATTTCTTTACCATCTTCCCTTCCTACAGCATCAGACCGAATGACAAAGTCCTGAACTTCGGACCATAACCATCGCGTAAAAGATTGCAGGGACTATACTTGAAATAGAAGTCGGGAACACCTTTGACAGAGAGTGTACCCATGAAATCAACGGTAACGGGACTCACACGAACATTCGTATCAATATCTTTCACCTTGTGACCATCGAGTTTGTATCGTGTTTTCAGACTGCCGTAAGTATTGAAATTAATAACCGGACCAAGACTGAAGCCCATCCATCGTCCCTCATACTGATAGCGCAAAGGTACATTTATGCTGAAAACCTTAATACGAGAGAAGCGTGGCGTACTGCCTGCAGGATAGTGATCGAGAGCTACAGCACGATTATCCTTCACAAAACGCAGGTCATCCGTCATGCGATAATTACGCCAATCAAGTCCGAAACCGATAGAAAAAGCATGCGCATTACGCCATGGACGATAGGCCCAGTCGCTCACAATCCACCACAATTCCCATGATTTGAAAGGCTGAATATCTGCACCTGAAGGCATACCTACAGCGTTATTGAAACCTGCAACAAAGTGCATGCTGCATTCACGCTGAGTCTTTTTCCCCTTCCGGGGCTTACTGAAACCTGCGATAGAGAAGTTCCAAGTGTCGCTGTTCAAAGCCGAAGTACTCACGTAGTTGCTGTCAACGATTTGGATATTATTTTCATAATGATAGCGCGGATTAGTTGCACTACCCCACACTTCCACGCGCTGAACAGAGTCGCCTGTAATGATTCTGACCTTCCGAGGCTTCTCCACAACCACGGTGTCATTGTCTGATGATGCAGCAAAGGCCGACATGCTGAAAGCCAATGCCATGCAAACGAAGATTGTTTTCATAAGCTATAATTTAATTTATCAATTTTCTAAGTTCGGCAATACTTGCCACATTTCCCTCCATATAGACCACAGTAACCATCGTTGAACGGTCTTTCGTCTGCGTGAGATAACACAGATAGCGATTAAGTCCACGCTGCTGAGGCAGGCTCATGATTAGCGTTTCCGTGCCATGCCGGTTAGTCTGCTCAATTCCCGCAGCCAACTTGCGGTCGCGTTCCACCAATTCATCAACGCTTTTACGTTGCTGTTCATTGGCCTTGAAACGCACACTGTGATAGAATTGGAGCCTATACTTAGTAATGGCACGCCCTTTTACACGAACCTCCACCATTTCTTCGCGTGGCACCACCTTACCCGTGAAGAGCGCATTCACGCTCAATCCCTGTTGAGCGCGAGCCACAAAGGAAAGCAACGCCAAGCATATCGTCAAGAAAATGCGATGTTTCATAACACTGTTTTTATTGATTTTCCCGTTTTATTTCAATCTGTTCCAAAGATGTCATGCAGCTGATGATCAACATTGGCACCATCATTCTGATGAATAGTCTGCATCGTTCCATATACCTCTTGCATCACCTTTTCAGGATCAGTCACATGCTGATTGTAGACATATGCCTCACAGTAATCCTGTCGTTCAGGGCTCCAGAACAAACTCCCAACAGCAATCATCAGCGCTATCGAGGCTGCAACACCGACGAACACCTTATAGAAATGTAAATGAGCTGACTTCGGTTTACATTCCGCTACCACCTCTTCATCCGGTTTCATGGCTGCAAACGAACAGAAAAGTCCACGCAAGGGCAGTAAATCTTCTGCCACCTCTTCACCTGTGAAGTAGCGATAGAGCTGCTGTTCTTCATCAAGTGAAGTATCGCCCGCCATGAAACGGTCTGCCAATTTCCTGATTATTTCGTCGTTATTCATCATGCTGTTGCTTTAAGAATTGTAGTTTAATCGCTTGTCGGGCACGGCTCAACGTCTTCCTCACTGCCACTTCCGAGCTTCCTGTAAGCGAGGCAATATCTCGCATTTCCATTCCCTCGATATGACGTAAACGCATCACTGTCTGCTGCAATGTAGGCAATGTGTCGATAATCCGCATCACCTGCATATAGCGTTCATCGCGCATCGGCTCACATTCTGCCATATTCTCGGGCACATCAACCATTGGCTGTCGTCGCCGAATGAGGTCAACACAACGATTCTTCACCAATACTGAAGCTAGAGGTCCCATGGGTAAGTGCAGCGAATCGAGCAATTGCCAAAGCTTGAGCAGCACATCCTGCACGACATCCTCTGCCTCATCACCGTCCTTCAGATAGCCTCGGGCAATGGTAAGCATGCGTGGTCGGTTGCGCTCCACCTCTTCTTTATATTCTTCGATGGTCATCGTTGCTGTCTCAGATCTTTACTCCTATTACGCAAAGTTACAGCATTTGTGACACCACAAAAAGCATTTCTTTTATTATTTTCTTAAAAACCATTGAAAATCTTCTGTCAGCAATACCGATTTCCTAAATGAAACACCTATATTTGTTGCATACAGAGTGCCTTTATCTACAAAGTGAAAGCGACATTTCTTTTGTCAAGTTTATTTCTGTTTTTTAACATTTCTATCCATGATCAAATAGAAAAGGAAACACCATTTCTGTGCATTTGCGAAACCATTCTATTGTTCTGACACCTCCATTTTTACCTACTTTACCTGCAACTCCATTCATAGCATGCTGTAATTTGATGCAAAACACACGATTATTTGAGTCTGAAAGCATCGTCATCTAAGGCAAATTATGAAGTAATTTGAGTCGAATCACTGCTTTTCCCTATGTAATTTTCCCTTACCATTTGTTTTGAAATCAATAACATCTTGACTATCAATATATTATATATCATCAAAATATAGCATACATTTGGGATGAGGAAACCTTTCAGTTCAAATTCTTAAATCTAATAAAACAAATTGTAAAGTAATCCGACAACTTTTAACTTATCCTTAAATCATTTATTAAATAAAAAATAATATAAAATATACAAAAAAACACAAGTGTTTGACTTTAAAGAACGTAAAAAATTGCTTTCCCTCAAATCCGCAACTAAGCCCTTGAAGGTTCT
>NZ_KV817558.1:0-7159 GCF_001814685.1 Prevotella sp. HMSC077E09
GAACCTTCAAGGGCTTAGTTGCGGATTTGAGGTTTAGTAAGTAATGAAATAAGACCTGTCGGGATGATAGGTCTTGTTTTTTTTATATATCTTTGCGAAGTAATTAAACGATATACAATGAAAAAGATGATATTCCTAATGGTGCTTTTGATGTCAGTCAGTAGCATGAAAGCCCAGCAGACAGCGAGCAGTACGAGTATAAGGTATGAGCAGCGGCATGTGGTTTGCACGAACAGTAAAGGCGAGATGAATGTGATTGACATTGATTTTGAGTGGCCGGAGCGTTTGTGTTATGTAGCGCAGCCCGTGCTTTTACAGCATATCAACACACTCCTTGGCGACACATGTATGCAACTTGACCGGAAGATTGCAGCCATACAATCGCTTTATGGTGAGCCTCTGACGACAAAACTCGATACAATTCCCGATGACAGTAAGTTCTGTTATGCCACCTATTCAGTGCGTGAAGTGGGGTTACAGGAAGGTATATACATTTCAATGCGTGTGGAAAAAAACATTCAGCCGGGGCTGAAATCGTCGCTACAAAAGGAACATCAACTGGATTTATTTGTCTATGACATTCCCAACCAGCGTATTCTTAAGGGTAAAGAGCTTATGAAGTTGGAAAATATTTTGGTCGATCCCGTGGCATCTTATTACTTGAGTAATGCTCTGACAGAAGGACTTTTGAACAATTATGCCGTTTCACTTGATGCACAGAAGCTTTATGGTCCTGTGCCGGTAAATGACAGAACGCTGCTCATGGAAGTGGGGGCGGAAGGGCAACCTTCTGTTCAATCCATGGTTTCAACAGCTGACTGGGTGAACTTCCTGACGTCAAAAATGAAGAAACTCCTCAAGACTAAACCCGTTGTGGGTACGCCTGTTGTGGAACTTGTTGATGCACCTGTTGTCGGCGACAGCATGTATGTGTATCGTCAGACGGAGGAGTTGGCATCGTTTTCATGGAATAATCAAAATCTTAATCAATATATAACGACCAATCTCGTTGTACCACCTTATTTAAAGAAAGAGGCTCTTTCAGGGCGTGCATTGGTACGTTTGATTATCGAACGCGACGGCACTTTGAGTAATATATCAATTGTAAAGCCATTCTCTCCTACATTGGATCGCAACATCGTTGTTTTGCTTAGACGCATGCCGAAATGGTCTCCGGCAAGGCAAGAAGGCAGACCTGTCAGAAGTTTCTGCTTCATTCCTGTAAACGTAAAGCTGCAATAGGTTGCACAATGTAACTTTTTAAGCGTTATAGTTACCCTCTTGATATATATCAAGGTGTTAACATTTACAAAGTGATTTTATTCAAAATAGTTTACAATTAACACTGTTACGGATTGTAAGTTATTGTGCGCGATAACACAACAGAATATCTCTTGTAGGCTATCTCTCTTTATCTTAAATCCCTGTTATAGTGGAGTTTGAAAGAAGTTACTTTTAAAACTGTAAGCAAAATCATTGATTTTAATCAAGTTTTAAATTGAAAGCAGGTTGTAAAGTTACGACTATTTTGGCGTGAAAAAATATGTATAAAATAGTGTTAAAAAAGGAACGACTTCACAATTCTTTTCTATATATTTGCAGTAGAAACAGAATAAACAACCTAAAAATATACAAATATGAAGCGTATTCTTTTAATATCAGTAATGGCAATGTTGACTATTACAAGCTTTGGACGTAAACATGTAGCTGAGAATGCAGTCATTGTTGCCGACACTATCTATTATGCTGCAGATAAAACCAGCGTAACAAATAATGAACAAGCAAGTTATTATCGCTTATTGATGAAGCAGAATCAAGGCCTCAACAAGCGCGATGTCTTCCAGGATTTCTATATGAATGGTACACTGAAAGCCGAAGGTGAATACAGCTTTATTGATTTGGGAAACGATGCCAACACTGTTCTTAACGGCGAAGTTACCACATATTATCAGAATGGTATGGAGAAATGGCATGGTAAGTACATTCAAGGTAAGCGCGAAGGTTACTTCACTCTTCACATGCGTGAAGGCGGTATAGCTGTTGTTCAGTTTAAGGGCGGCAAGTCTGTACACGATTATTTCACGATTACTCGTGCGGATGGAACGATGGAAAAGCGCCCAATCTCTGAATTGAAAGCATTGATGTAATACATAAAATTTCTTCTCTTAAATCGTTATAAGATAAATAACAAAAGTCTCTATTTAAACAATAAACATTTATAGAGGGTCTGCTTCGTGAGAAGCGGACCTTTTTTTGGTTCTTTGTGTACTTGCATCTGACTTTCTATGTCCGTTGTATGAATAGGCTGACATGCCCCGTCTTTGTAGAAAACAACTTGCCAGATAATGAATGCCTGCATAGTAAGCATGGGCTAATGTCTAAGAAAAGATGTACAATTATCACAAAAAATGAGGAAAAGAGCTGTGTGTTTCGCTTTCTTTTTTTATATTTGCAACGGAATAATAAAACGAATATCATCTATGAAAAGAAGCCTTTTTATCCTATTGGTCCTATGTCTTGCCTTGCAGGTTGAGGCACAAAGCTACAGACATCAAGTGAGATGGAGCATTGGAGTGGGGGATGAACCCCATTTGAAGAACGTGAGAAATGATTATGTAAGGCTGTTTAAGCTTGAGAGTGACAGCTCACTTTTCTCAGCGTTTCAAAACATTAATGTTTCGTTGAGCATGGAATATCTCTATCATCTGAATTCAAAATGGGCCGTTGGTGCAGGCATCAGCTATACTGAAGCAGAGGCAAGAGGCGCGCATATTCCACGAGCTGAACGGTGGGGGAATAATCCTTATAAACTCATTTTCGGTGGTCTTTTCTATTCAATCTTCCCTGATGACGACTTAAGACTGTACAGTAAGAGTTTTACTTTCATGCCGGCTGTAAGCTATACATGGTTGGATAATGGTCATTTTGCCCTCTATTCTCGAGGTGGTCTGGGGGTAAGCTACTATCATCTGAAGTCGAACAGCAGTAATTTCCCTAACATAAGAGAAGAAAAAGCGAGGGTGGCTTATCAGTTTTCGCCCGTTGGAATAGAGATTGGAAGCAATCATCTGCGCTTCACTTCTGAATTGGGTTACGGACTGCAAGGCATCTGGAATGTTGGCCTTGTGTGGCATTTTGGGAGAATGTAAAAGCCTACTCTACTTTCTCAGCGGCTTTAATGCTACCGCTTTTCATTAGTTTTTTCACGACTTTCTGATAGTCTGTTTCTTCCGGATGACGTTCCATGAAGATGCGGGCTGCGCGATTTATGAGCTTCGCATTCATCAGCTTGACATTCACCATCTTGTTACCTTCGACTCTTCCAAGGCGTATCATTAGTGTGGTGCTAATCATATCAAGGATTAATTTCTGTGAAGTTCCGCCCTTCATCCGTGTGCTTCCGGTGACAAATTCGGGCCCTGTGATGATTTCAACCACATGGTCTGACGCTGTTGCAATAGGGCTATCGGGATTATTTACGATGCAAGCTGTTGTGATGTTATGGGCACGACAGGCAGCAAGAGTGGCTTTTACAAAAGGTGTGGTGCCACTGGTTGAGAGTCCAAGCACAATGTCTTTTTCATTGATATGATGCTCTTGAAGTTGTTTCCAGCCGTCTGTGAGGTCATCTTCGCGCGACTCTCGCGTCTGTGTTAGTTCGTCAATACCACCAGGAAAGATAGCTTGTATCTGGCTTCCATCGGTTCCATACGTGTTCTGTACCTCTATTGTATCGAGCGTTGCAAGTCGTCCTCCTGTGCCACAACCGCAATAAAACAGTCTTCCTCCAATCTGCAAATGTTGTAAAATCGTTTCTATCAAGGCATTTATCTGCGGTAAAGCGTGCTCAATGGCAGCGGGCACGAGTTTGTTTTCCTCATTGATAGCAGCCGTAAGTTGGGCAATAGACATCGTCTCCAAGTGGTCATAGTGAGATGATTGCTCTGTAATTCTCTTTTCCATAGCGCAAAGATATGAAAAAAGGTGAGAACAAATCTGTCCTCACCTTTATTATTTTATCCAACTCAAAAGCCGTAATCTTCTTACAACTGAGCGAGTTTGTTGTCAGAACCAAGCACATCCTTAATCTTCTCTTTGTACATTTCAGTCATGTAGGCACGTGCAACCTTGCCGTATTGACGTGGATCAAAGTAATCAGGATGATTTGCCAAAGTCTCACGAACGCCGGCAGTGTAAGCCAAACGAGAGTCAGAGTCGATGTTAATCTTACATACAGCGCTCTTTGAAGCTCTGCGGAGTTGCTCCTCTGGAATACCTACTGCATCAGGCAATTTGCCACCATATTGGTTGATGATATCAACATATTTCTGTGGAACTGAAGACGAACCGTGGAGTACAATTGGGAAACCTGGGAGTTTCTTCTCAATCTCTGCGAGTACGTCGAAAGCCAATGGAGGAGGTACCAAGCGGCCAGTCTTCGGGTCACGAGTACACTGTTCCGGCTTAAACTTATAAGCACCGTGAGAAGTACCGATAGAGATAGCGAGGCTATCACAGCCAGAACGCTGTGAGAACTCAATCACTTCTTCCGGCCGAGTATAGTGAGACTCCTCTGAAGCAACCTCATCTTCTACGCCCGCGAGTACACCAAGCTCTGCTTCTACAGTCACATCAAACTGATGTGCATAGTCAACACACTTCTTTGTCAATGCAATGTTCTCTTCGAAAGACTTTGAAGAAGCATCGATCATCACAGAAGAGAAGCCCATATCTACACAGTCTTTCACGAGTTCGAAGCTGTCACCGTGATCCAAGTGGAGGGCAATCTCCGGATGTTCACAGCCAAGTTCTTTTGCAAAAGCTACTGCACCTTCAGCCATATAGCGGAGTAGTGTAGGGTTAGCATAGTTGCGGGCACCCTTAGAAACCTGGAGGATTACAGGAGACTTCAACTCAGATGATGCCGTAATAATAGCCTGGAGTTGCTCCAAGTTGTTGAAGTTGAATGCTGGAATAGCATAACCACCGTTTACAGCTCTCTTAAACATCTCGCGTGTATTGACGAGACCTAATTCTTTATAACTAACTGCCATAATTTGAAATATTATGTTTATAAATAACTTACTTCATGAATGTTATCATTTCATCTCTTTCTGATTGCAAATTTAACATATTCTTTTGATGACACAAAATGTTGGTTCTTTTTTTTCGATCAGTAACGGGTTAAAAAGTTTAATTTTGCGTTAAATCAAGAATGGGCTGTGTAATTGCAACATGGAAGTAGCAATGATGCCATGTCTTAACAATGCGTTTCTCTTTGTTTGTGCATCAATTCAGAAGCAAAGAGCAATACAACGAAGTAGCCGAAGAATGGAATCAGGAATGGAATCACAAGGTTGGCACTGTCGGCAATGATGCCCATAAGCAGGAAACCACAGCCTCCGATTGGTGTCATCATCAGCAAGGAAGCAGCACTTTTCTTGAGATTTCCAAGCCCATCAAGTGCTAACGAAAAGATGGTTGGGAACATAATGGCTTCAAAAAGATAATTGGCTATGATGGCAACCATTGAGAATTTGCCGATATTCAGCAGCACACAAACCATGCAGACCACGCTTCCGGCAGCGCAGGCAAACAGCATCATTTCGGCCCGGATGCGGCGCATGAGCCAGCTTCCGGCAAAGCGTCCCACCATGAAAAAGCCCAAGGCAACGGTCAGTATGATGCTCGCCATGTTGTCATTCATCCATCCTTGTCCTGTCACGAAATTGATGAAATAACTGTTTATGGATATTTCTGCCACCTCATAAGCCAACAAAGCGAAAAGCCCGAAGACGAACATGGGGTGGTGACGAAACAGTTTCATGATGCGTGTTCCCTTGATTTTGTCTTCTTCAGTCTCTTCATGTTTGATTTCAGGCAGGTTGACCCGCGAGAAGACTAAAGCGATAACGAGCACCAGAATGCCTAAAATGGTATAGGGAATGACAACATCATTATCTTCAAAATGACCACCGAAGAAAAACTGTCCCACGACAAGTGTTGCGAACAGACAGCCCAAGCCGTTGAACGACTGCGAGAAGTTGAGGCGACTTGTTGCCGTTGCCTTGTCGCCAAGTTCGGTCACATAAGGATTTGCCGAGGTCTCCAAAAACACGAGACCACAGCCAATGATGAACAAAGCTCCTAAGAAAGCATAGAACGTGTTGAGTGCTGCACAGGGAATGAACAGCAGAGAACCGATGCCGAAAAGCATCAACCCGATGACCACACCAAGGCGATAACCATGACGATTGATAAACCAACCCGCCGGAATAGCAGTCAGGAAATAACCCAAATAGGTTGTAACCTGAATTAAAGACGACTGCGTAATACTGATGTCGAGTGCGTTTTGAAAGTGCTTGTTGAGTACGTCGAGAATGGCTCTTGCAAAGCCCCACAGGAAAAAGAGCGATGTGATGAGCACGAAAGGCACAAGAAACTGCTTGTTGGTAAGGCTGTTTTTTTTCATGATAGAAAAGAAAGCAAGATGCCGTTGCACCCTGCTTTCACGACATTTTATTTGGATTTATATTTGTTTTTATATTATTTGAACGTCTAAAAATCATAATTATTATAAGTAAATAATGATTATTTTTCTCATGTTTCTCTTCAAGTGGTAAAAACGAATGAAAGGTTTTCTGTCAGAAAGTCTGCATAAGCGAATGATGTGTTAATTCTTTTCAAGGATGTTTACAATTGTGTTCATCAGATTTGCAAATTCAAATCGAAAGTCTTCTTCGTTTAAAATATGCACTGTTTTTCTGTAAATTGCAAAGTGTTGACTGTCAAGTGATTGCAAAACTCAAAAGAAATCACGGGGTAAAATTACGCTGAAAAACGTTGCCATTTGCGTCAAGTTACGGTGTGTTTTGACTCATAACACGTTGCCATTTCAGTCAAACAGCATGGTAAAGTGACTGAGATTGCAGGCTGAAAAGATGCAGATGAGGATATCGAAGCCATAAAATGGCTTCGCACAAGCGGTGAAATGGCTTCATACAAGCATGGAAAGCACGTTTTTATTTCTATTTGGTGGGGGCGAAAAGTGTTAAAAATGAGGAAGAAAATAAACAAAAGAAAAGCCTCTCCCCCAACCCCTCTCCAAGGAGAAATGAGGATAGCAAAGCCTCTCCCCCAGCCCCTCTCCGAAGAGAGA
>NZ_KV817558.1:7259-47428 GCF_001814685.1 Prevotella sp. HMSC077E09
TCTCTCTTCGGAGAGGGGCTGGGGGAGAGGCTTTATTTACCTCACAAAAAAGTCCCTCTGCTTTCTACAAGCAAAGGGACGATATCTTGATTTGCAATGTTTCGCGTTTATTTTATGGGGAACAAGCCATAGAGTTCGGCATCAATCCGGTCGGTAATCGTTTGGAAATCCTGTGGATTATTCTCGAAATCAGTGTTGTCTCCGTCTACAATGATGAGATTACCTTTATAGTCTTTAATCCAATTCTCATAGCGGTTGTTCAGTCCTGTGAGGTAATCGATGCGGATACTCTTTTCGAATTCGCGCCCACGTTTACCGATATGGTTCACCAAAGTCGGTATGCTTGAGCGGATATAAATCATCAGGTTAGGCAGGTTGACCAATGAAATCATCAGGTCGAAAAGGTCGGAATAATTGGCGAAGTCCCGGTCGCTCATCATGCCCATGCCATGGAGATTGGGTGCAAAGATACACGCGTCTTCGAATATAGTGCGGTCTTGTATGATGGTTTCTTTGCTTTTTGAAATCTCAACTACCTCCTTGAAGCGCTTGTTGAGAAAGTAAACCTGGAGGTTGAATGACCACCGTGACATGTCAGCATAGAAGTCGTCGAGATACGGATTGTTGTCGACGGGTTCAAAACGTGGTGTCCAATGAAATCTCTTGGCAAGCATTTTAGTGAGTGTAGTCTTGCCACTGCCGATGTTTCCTGCGATTGCGATATGCATAATTTGATTATAATTCTGGGGTTAGAAAAGTCCGAATAGGTTGGCATCTATCTTGTCTATGATGCCCGAAAAGTCTCTTTTGCTGTGCAGATAGTCGATGTCGTCAACGTCAACAACAAGCACCTTGCCCTTGTATTTCCTGTAGATGAAGTCCTCATACAGGTCATTGAGGCTCTCAAGATAGGCGAGGGGCATCTTCTGTTCGTATTCACGTCCGCGGTTCTGAATGTTCTTTACCAAGTGAGGAACACTTGATTTGAGATAGATCATCAGGTCGGGATAGTGCAGGATATGCGTCATTGAGTCGAAGAGTTCCATGTAGGTTTGGAAGTCTCTTTCGTTCATGTTGCCCATCTTGTAGTTGTTTTCTGTGAACACATAAACGCCTTCATAGATGGAACGGTCTTGCACAATGGTCTCCTTGTTCATGTTCTGATCAAGTTGTAGAAGGTCTTTGAAGCGTTCTTTCAAGAAGAAAACTTCCATGTTGAATGACCATCTTGGGATGTCTTTATAATAGTCTTCGAGATACGGATTGTAGTCCACGGCCTCATATTTTGGCGTCCAACCATAGTGTTTGGCAAGCAGTTCGGTGAGTGTGGTCTTACCGCTTCCGATGTTTCCAGCGATAGCTATATGCACGGTTTCTGTTGTTTTAGCTGCAAAATTACAATTTTTTATCTATTTAATCGAATAAAGCGACAGGAAAAGTAGGGGCATCCGTTTTTTGTTTGTACTTTTGCATATATAGAAATAAGGTACACTTTATAACATGACATATACCATACATGGGCCTCAACACATTGACACCACGGTGAAACTGCCGGCCAGCAAGAGTATCAGCAACCGTGCACTTATCATTCAGGCATTAGCAGGAGACAATGTTGTTCCAGATAATCTCAGCGACTGTGATGACACGAAAGTCATCATCGAAGCATTGAAAACGATGCCCGAAACCATTGATATCAAGGCTTCAGGAACGGCCATGCGCTTCATGACGGCTTATCTCTCGGTCAGCGAGGGAGAGCATGTGCTCACGGGAACTGACCGCATGAAGCAGCGCCCGATAGCCGTGTTGGTAGATGCCTTGCGCTATCTTGGCGCCGACATAGCGTATGAAGGCGAGGCGGGTTTCCCGCCGTTGCGCATCAAAGGACGTCGTCTTGAGGGTGGATATCTCGAAATTTCGGGCAGTATCAGCTCGCAGTTTATCTCGGCGTTGCTGTTGATAGGGCCGATGCTTGAAAAGGGATTGGAACTCAAGATGACCGATACGATTATCTCTCGGCCGTATGTTGATCTCACGCTTTGCATGATGCGCGACTTCGGAGCAGCAGTTGAATGGACGGATGTCGATACGATTAGTGTGGCGCCGAAGCCCTATACATCACGTCATTATTATATAGAGAGCGACTGGAGTGCCGGCAGTTATTGGTATGAAATCATGGCCTTGAGTGATGATTCTGAAGCAACTGTACGGCTTGAAGGCCTGATGGACGGCTCGAGACAGGGCGACTCGGTGGTGAAATACATTTTTTCGCTGTTGGGGGTAAAGACAAGTTTTGAAACAACTGATCCTTGTGTGCCCAATACAGTGACGCTACGTCGCCATAAATGTCTGTTGCCTCGGCTTGAATATGACTTCACCGGCTCACCCGATTTGGCGCAGACTTTCGTGGTTTGTTGTGCATTAATGGACATAAAATTCCATTTCAAAGGTCTCGCAACCTTGCGAATTAAGGAGACAGACCGCATAGAAGCCTTGAAAACCGAATTGCGAAAGTTAGGTTATGTGTTGCATAACGTGGGCGACAATGAACTGTTCTGGGACGGCGAACGTTGCGAACCGACGGGCGAAGCCATTGATACTTATGAGGATCATCGTATGGCTTTGGCCTTTGCTCCTGTGGCATTGAAGTGTCCAGGATTGCAAATTAACAACCCAGAAGTAGTGAGTAAATCTTATCCCGATTATTGGAAAGATCTCCAGACAGCAGGTTTTACATTATGATATATTTTGTTTTAGCACTTCTTGTGTTAGGTCTGATAACGGCATTTGCCTCATTTCTCGGTCGTAAGAAAGGCGAAGAAGAGGCTCCGCTCATTGTGAACAACTCGTGTTCTACGTGTAGTGGTGAGAATGATCAGTGTGAACAGGAGTGCATGTTGGAGGTGGCTACGAAGGAAATTGAATATTATGATGATGAAGAACTTGATCGTTTTCGAGGCCGTTTGTCGGATAGTTATACCGACGAAGAGGCCGAAGAATTTGCTGAAGTGATGCTTACGATGCGGCCGGAAGAAGTGAAAGGCTGGAGCAGAAGCCTCATATTGCGTGGCATTAATATGCCCAATCAGATTAAAGATGACTTTATTGCGTTGGCTGATGATTGATATTCTGCATTATAGTTTCTTTCAGAATGCGTTGTTGGGAGCATTGCTTGCCAGCATCGTTTGTGGCATTGTGGGCACTTATATCGTGACACGCCGCTTGGTTTTCATCAGTGGTGGCATCACGCATGCATCGTTTGGAGGTATCGGCTTGGGGGTTCTGATGGGTATTAACCCCATACTTTCTGCCATGATTTTTGCTGTATTGAGTGCTTTCGGCGTAGAGTGGATGGCACGAAAAGGCGATGTTCGCGAGGATTCTGCTATTGCAGTTTTCTGGACTTTCGGCATGAGTGTGGGCATCATCTGTTGCTTCTTGACGCTTGGTTTCATGCCCGATCTGCCTTCATTTCTCTTTGGAAGTATTCTGACGATAGGGAGTTTAGATCTTTGGTTGTTAGCAGTGCTGTGCGTTATTGTTGTCATTTGCATGACATTCTTTTACAGGGAGATACTTAGTGTGGCTTTCGATCACACGTTTGCCGAGTCACAAGGACTGCCCGTTCGTTGGATAGAATATGGTATGATGGCACTGATAGCCTTGACCATTGTGGCTACTTTACGCATGGTGGGCATAGTGTTGGCCCTCAGTTTGCTTACCATTCCGCAGATGACAGCCAATCTTTTCACCTTCAACTATAAGTGGATGATGCTTCTTTCCATTCTTATTGGTTGGGCAGACTGCTTGTTTGGGCTCGCCATGAGCTATTGGTTGGATGTCCCTTCGGGTGCTTCGATCATCTTTGTAAGTATCATTGTGTATGCAATTGCAAGGTTGTTGTTGAGGAAATGAAACATGCTGTACCATATTTCATTGCTTTTGGGCTCGTTGTTACGTTGCTCTTGAGTTGTTCGATGCAGCAGAATACAGCGAAATCGAGGTGGTGGCATGCCTTCAATACACGCTATAATGTCTATTACAACGGTTCAATGGCCTACATAGATGGTTCATTAGAGAAAGAAAAAGGTAATAAAGATAACTTCACAGAGATAATACCTCTCTACACTGTTGGCAACAAAGAGAGCCGCAGTTTAGGTGAGACTAACTTCAATCGGGCTATAGAAAAGTGCGAGAAAGCGATTAAACTGCATAGTATCAAGCGGCATCCCGTGTGGGATAAGAACCGTCGTAAGACTGCTGAAGACATTGAATGGCTGAACAGAAAGGAATATAATCCGTTCTTATGGAAGGTCTGGATGCTCATGGGAAGGTCGCAATTCCATGAAGGAAACTTTGAAGAAGCGGTCTCAACCTTTGCATATATGAGTCGGCTTTATGCCACTCAACCGGCTATTTACCAGCGGGCGCAGGCATGGCTGGCCAAGAGTTACATCGAAGCGGGGTGGCAATATGAGGCTGAAGACGTAATCCGCAACATGCAACGTGACTCCATTTACTGGAGCGCACAAAAGGAATGGGACTACACCTACGCTGATTATTACATTCATATCGGCGACTATCAGAAGGCAATTCCTTATCTTCGGAAGGTCATCAGCCATGAGATGCGCCGCAAACAAAAGGCACGTGAGTGGTTTCTTATGGGGCAATTACTGGCCGAAACAGGGCAGAAAGCAGCGGCGTATAAGGCCTATCAGCATGTTGTCAGGCTCAGTCCACCTTATGATTTGGCTTTCAATGCGCGTGTTGCCATGACAGAAGTAATGGCAGGAAAGCCGAAACAGATGATTGCCAAGCTGCGACGTATGGCCTCATCTGATAATAATAAGGAGTATTTAGATCAGGTTTATTACGCTATTGGCAATATATATCTGTCGCAAAAAGATACGCTTCATGCCATTGGTGCCTATGAACAGGGCAACGAACTTGGGGTGCGTAGTGGTATCGAAAAGGGGGTGTTGCTGCTTAAACTCGGTGATTTGTATTGGCAAAGGAATAAGTTTGGCGATGCAAAGCGGTGTTATGATGTGGCTATCGGACTGCTGGATAAGGAGCGAAAGGACTATCGTCAATTGTCTGAAAGACTGCAAGTGCTTGAAGAACTCGTGCCTCATACCGATGCCGTTGAACTGCAAGATTCATTGCAACAGCTTGCAAAAATGAACGAACATGACCGCAATGCAGCCATTGACCGCGTGATAACCGCACTCAAACTGAAAGAGAAAAAGGAGCAAAAATCACAGTCTGTAGAGGGCAATGACGGTTATTCGGGTATGCAAGGTGGAATGGAAAGTAACACCGAAACACCGTCTCAATCTTTCAATAGCAGTCAGCAAGCCACCTGGTATTTCTATAATCCCATGACGGTGGCACGTGGAAAAGAGATGTTTCAACGGCGTTGGGGCAAGCGACAGAATATCGATAACTGGCAGCGTATCAATAAAACTGTGGTGGCTTTAGCTTCAGACAGTATCGCAGAACAAGCCGAATTGGTTGAAGATACCTTGCAGAAGACGAATGATCCGGAGGCTGATCCGCACCGAAGAGAATACTATTTGAAACAGATACCAATGACTTCTGAACAGTTGGAAGCCAGTAATAAGCTGCTTGCTGACGGGCTTTTCCACAGCGGAATCATCTTCAAAGACCGGTTGGACAACCTTGATTTGAGTGAGAAAACATTGTTGAGACTCATTCATGACTATCCAAATTTCGCGCAGATAGACGAGGCTTTTTATCATCTTTACCTGCTTTATGCACGCCGAAATGAATTGACGCGGGCCGAAAGTTACCTTGACCGCCTGCATAAGGAGTGTCCCGACAGCAAATGGACAGCCTTGCTCAGTGACCCTTATTATCGCGAAAATGCACGTTTTGGCAAGCATATCGAGGACTCACTCTATGCTGCTTCCTACACCGCTTTCAACGAAGGACGTTATCATGAGGTCTTAGGCAATGAGCATGTGTCGGCAAAGCGTTTCCCCAATGGAGCCAACCGCGACAAGTTTTTGTTTATAGCTGCATTGAGTAAGCTGAATGACGGAGATGCAAAAGCTTGTCTGCAAGACCTCAATACGCTTGTCTCTACCTATCCGGAAAGCCAACTTAGCGTTATGGCGGGTATGATTATCAACGGCGTGAAGGCAGGAAAACAACTGCGTGGTGCCAAGTTCGACATGTCAACGGTATGGAGTAGGCGCAGCGATGTGCTGAACGACAGCGACTCTATACACGCTGTTAAACTGAGTGCCGAACGCGATGTGAACTTCGTCTATATGTTGGTTTACAACCCTGATTCAGTCAAAGAGAACCAGCTGCTCTTTGAGTTGGCAAAATATAACTTTGCGAGTTATCTCGTCAGAAATTTCGAAATACAGGTTGAAGAGGCAGAAGGCATGCACCGAATGATAGTCAGAGGTTTTCAAAACTATGATGAAGCGTTGCAGTATGCACGTCATTTGCATCGGCAAGAAGCCATCGGTAGGCTGACGAAAAAGGCGCGACCGTTTATTATAAGCGAACAAAACATGCCGCTTTTAGGCCGCCAATTCAGTTATGATGATTATGCTTTGTTCTATCAGAAGCATTTTGCACCGCTTCGCATCAGTACGTTACAGCTGCTGACAGAACCTGTTCCATCGACAATAAAGCCGACCGGAAAGCCTGCTACAGCCGAGGAAATAGACCGCGAATTGGAGCGTATCAGCCAGCAAGACAAGGATTATTATCCGGTCGAGCCTGTCTCCAAACCTGCTGAAAAACCGAAACCTGCACAGCAAAGTCAGTCACAGAAACCGCAGACCGAACCACAGAAGCCCCGGAAACCGACACTTGTGAAGAAGCCTGCAACGCCGGTCAAGCCCGTCAAACCACTCGATTTGGATGATGAATATTATGATTTAGATGGTTTTTAACTATGAGTAATGGGAAGTTATTGTGGGTAGATGATGAGATAGACCTGTTGAAAGGTCACATCATCTTCCTTGAGAAGAAAGGCTACAACGTAACAACAATGAGCAATGGCATAGATGCTGTTGAGCTTTGTCGTGAGGAAACTTTCGATCTTATCCTGCTCGATGAGATGATGCCTGGCTTGACCGGTCTTGAAACTTTGCAGAGAATAAAGGACATTCAGCCTGCAACACCGATAGTGATGGTTACGAAAAGCGAGGAAGAAGACATCATGAACCAGGCTATCGGGCGTAAGATTGCCGACTATCTCATCAAGCCGGTAAACCCCAATCAAATTCTCATTACGCTGAAAAAGAATATCCATAATCGTGAAATCGTTACCGAAGTAACGCAAAACAGCTATCAGCAGGACTTCCAAAAGATAGCTCTTCAGATTGCCGATTGCCGTGATTGGGAAGACTGGATGACGGTGTATCGCCGCTTGGTGAAGTGGGAATTGGAGTTAAGTACTACTGACAGTCGTATGACAGAGATGCTCCAGGCGCAGAAAGAAGATGCCAACATCGGCTTCTCAAAATATGTTCAACGCCATTATATGGCTTGGATGAGTGGCTCGGAAGACCGCCCGATGATGAGCAACGATATGTTCAAACAGCAGATTTTCCCCCTTCTCGACAAGAAAGAAAAGGCGTTTTTGCTCGTCATCGACAACTTCAGATACGATCAGTGGCGCGTACTTGCTGAAGAACTTGCCGACAGTTTCGATATCGATGAACGGCTTTACATGAGCATTCTGCCTACAGCGACGCAGTATGCCCGCAATGCCATATTCAGTGGTTTGATGCCCATGGAGATACAACAGATGTTTCCCGACCTCTGGGTTGATGAGGACGAAGACAATGGCAAAAATGTCCATGAGGAGGCATTGATAGCGGGTTTGCTCGCACGTTATCGCAGACGAGAGAGCTTCAGCTATCATAAAATCAATGATTCGCAGTCGATGGAGCGGTTGTTGACCCATTTCAATGAACTCCAACACAATGATTTCAACGTGTTGGTGGTTAACTTTATCGATATGCTTTCACATGCACGTACCGAGTCACGCATGGTTCGTGAGCTTGCAAACAATGAGAGTGCATACCGCAGCATCACGCAAAGTTGGTTGCGACATTCGGGAATGTCCGAACTCTTCCGTGTGCTCAGCCACATTGACTGCCATGTCATTGTCACCACAGATCATGGAAGTATCCGCACCAATCGCCCGATAAAGATTGTCGGTGACCGCAATACGAACACCAATCTCCGCTATAAATTGGGTAAGAACCTTAGCTATGAGTCGCGTCAGGTGTTTGAAATCCGAGACCCTCGAAAGGCACATTTGCCCTCGCCTAACTTGAGTACGTCGTATGTTTTCGCAATGGGCGACACTTTCTTTGCCTACCCCAACAACTACAACTACTATGTGTCGTACTACAAGGACACGTTCCAGCATGGTGGCATATCCATGGAAGAAATGCTTATTCCCATAGGAATAATGCGTGGAAAATCAATAGAAATAAAGTGAATATAAACTAAATAACAGTCTCCTTACGGTGTCATTGCAAGACAACGGAGGGAGAAACAGAAGAAAATATGGAAATAAAAATCAATTCATTAGACAACATCCATGAGGCAGCCAAGGCTTTCTTAGCTGGCATGGGGACGGCTAAGGTCTTCGCTTTCTATGGGAAAATGGGGGCCGGAAAGACAACTTTTATCAAGGCTATCTGTGAGGAATTGGGTGTCAGTGATGTCATCACATCACCTACTTTCGCACTCGTCAACGAGTATACGGCAGGCAACGGCGCCGCAATCTATCATTTCGATTTCTATCGAATCAAGAAACTTGAAGAGGTCTACGACATGGGATATGAAGACTATTTCTATGGAGGTAACCTCTGTTTCCTTGAATGGCCCGAGCTCATTGAGGAGATTTTGCCTGAAGATGCCACGAAAGTGACGATAACAGAAGAGGCAGACGGCAGCAGGAAAGTAGTGTGGTAACGCTGCCTCTGCTGTCAACTTTCTTTCTCGTTTTTAACACTTTGTAGATTAAACTACCATATGCTCAAGAACGTAGAGCAAAGAGTATGCTTAAGATTCCGTTCTATTAATATCAATAACTTCATCATGAATATAATTACTGCAATGGGGAGTTATTGCTTCTTTTGTCATTGCAAGGATATGGCATTGAACAAGACAAACAACTCAGATTAATTCTAAGGCTTAATCCAAATAGAGCAGTATATGGCCTCTATAGAAGCTAAATGAAATGGCAGACCTATGGAGAAACTGCTTTAGAATACTGAAATTTATTTTTTTATAAAAGCCTTAAGTGAATTCGCATTTGGTAGTTTAATCTACCAAGTGTTAAAAAACGGAGAAGAAAATGAACAAAAGAAGTTGACAGACTGTTGGACTTCAGCGCTTGACTGTACGGTCGAAGCGAGAGAAAGCTATGCAGAATAAGCATAAAAGAGGGACCTCATGCGGTGTGGCATCATAGATTTCAAGTCGCAGAAAGGAGTCTACGGTGTTTTAATTCACTATAAGGTTAAAGATAGTTAGCGTCATGAAATTAAACAGATAAAACGATTTCACTATATCATTTTTTATCTATCTTTGTTCCAAGTAACGAGCAATCTAATCTAATAACAAATAATTGATATGGTAAGTAAAAACATTCCTACAGTCAAATTGGGCATTGTTGCCGTCAGTCGTGACTGTTTTCCAATTGCACTATCTACTAAAAGACGCGAAAACATCGTAGAAGCTTATAAAGGCGAACTGTTTAATTGCAAGACAACTGTAGAGAACGAGCAGGATATGCTCAAAGCCGTTGCCGAAGTGAAAGCGGCAGGTTGCAACGCATTGGTGGTGTTCTTGGGCAACTTCGGCCCTGAAACTCCCGAAACATTGATTGCAAAACACTTCGAAGGGCCATGTATGTTTGTGGCTGCAGCAGAGGGAGATGGCGACATGATCAATGGTCGTGGCGATGCTTATTGCGGCATGTTGAACTGCTCCTACAATCTCGGCATGCGTCATCTTAAGGCATATATTCCTGAATATCCTGTCGGAACGGCAGAAGACGTGGCACAGATGATGGCCGACTTTGTGCCCGTTGCCCGCACGGTTATCGGTCTGCAGGGCCTTAAAATCATTACTTTCGGGCCGCGTCCGCAGGACTTCTTTGCCTGCAATGCACCGATAAAGGGACTTTATGAGCTTGGCGTTGAGATAGAAGAAAACTCAGAACTCGATCTTCTCGTGGCTTATAAGGCACACGAAAACGACCCACGTATTGACGGCGTCTGCGAGGATATGGCTCGCGAAATGGGTTGCGGTAAATACTATCCCGACTTGAGTCGCCGCATGGCTCAATTTGAACTTACGTTGTTGGATTGGGCAGAAGAGCACAAGGGTTCACGTGAATATGTGGCCTTTGCCGACAAGTGTTGGCCGGCATTTCCAAGCCAGTTTGGGTTTGAACCCTGCTATGTGAACTCGCGATTGGTGAGCCGTGGCATCCCTGTGGCATGTGAGGTTGACATCTATGGTGCGCTTTCTGAATACATTGGTATGTGTGCTTCGGGCGACACGGTGACGTTGCTCGACATCAACAACTCCGTGCCGAAATATATCTACGACGAGGATATCAAGGGCAAATATGACTATAAGCTGACCGACACTTTCATGGGGTTCCACTGTGGAAACACGCCCGAATGCAAGATGTGCAGCACACGTGCCATTAAATATCAGCTCATTCAGAACCGCCTTTTGGAACAAGGGGGAGAGCCAGACTTTACCCGTGGCACGCTCGAGGGCGACATTGCAGCCAGCAAGGTGACTTTCTATCGGTTGCAATGTGACGCACAGGGCAATCTGCGTTCCTATATTGCAGAGGGCGAAGTGCTTGATGTTCCGACGCGTTCTTTCGGTGGTATCGGTGTGTTTGCTATCCCGGAGATGGGGCGTTTCTATCGTCATGTGCTCATACAAAAGGGTTATCCCCACCATGGAGCAGTGGCTTTTGACCATGTGGGCAAGATTCTTTTCGAAGTGTTCAAGTATCTTGGCATCAAGGATATAGCCTACAACCAGCCTGTTTCCTTGCCTTATCCGACGGAAAATCCATTTAAGTAAGCATCTATTCCTACCCTCCTGAAAGGGAGGGAGGATTGATTTACCAGACACTTCTTTATATCTTATACTATCTTTATCGTATGAAAACGAATGTTTTTATCGGTTGTTGTCTTCTCGCATGTGTCTTTTCGGCCTGTAACTCACGGCAGCAGAAAGGAGAAACGCAAAGTCAAAAGGTGAAGAACAGCGTTCAATTGAATTCCCCTTTCCTTAAAGATACATCGGTGGTCAAAGCTTCTGTTGACACCATTTATACTACCCTCTGCGATACTTACAATGGGGCATTGGACGAAGAAGAGCAGAGTGAGATGTCATTGGACCGTAGATTTTGCACCAAAGCATGGAATAAGACGATGGAAGATTGTGAGCGTGAGCGGATGAAGCGGCATGACCAGTTGGGCTGTTTCGATTATGATTATTGGATAAGTGCCCAAGATTGGGATGTGCTCTCCTATAAAATAGAAAAGGTGAGCATGCAGGATGCTACCCATGCTGTGGTATATGTGGTACTGAAAAATCGGGAAGTAAAGACTCTCTTTCAGCTTTGGATGCGAAAAGAAGATGGACATTGGCGCATTGACGACTTGAGGTCAGATAGCGAAGCTCCTTCTTCTCTCATGCAGATAGCCCGAGACTATATTGCAGAATAAAAGCGTAGGAGTATGAAAGCCATTCAACATGGGGGCAGCGGGCCTCATACGGAATGGCAGATATATAAAAAGAAGAAGGTAAAAGCGCAGGAAACCGAACATAACGGGTTTCTTTTCCACTTTTACCTTCTTGTTATTTTAAGCTCTGAACAGCTGTCTATTGTCGTTTATAAGAGTTCAACAGGCAGTGTCTCCCCTCCTTTCGGAGGGGTTAAGAGAGGATTTCTTACGCTTTGATTTTACCTAAAGTTACCTCCTTACCAATCTTCCCTTCAAGAATCTTTCGGCTCAAGTCATTGAGCACATAGTCTTGAATGGCGCGCTTCACAGGGCGTGCTCCGAAGTCAGGATCATAGCCGAGCTCGGCCAAATCATCAATGGTTTCCTGCGTCCAATGCAGCTTAAAGCCTTGCTGTTCGAGCATGCTTTGCACGCGTTTCAATTGCAGTTCAACCACCTTTCCAATCTCTTCCTTCGTCAAGGGGTGGAAAGTGATGATGTCATCGATACGGTTCAGGAACTCCGGACGCATCAACTTGGTGAGCTGTTCGCGTGTAGCGTTGCTCGTCATGATGATGATTGTGTTCTTGAAGTCTACCAAACGGCCCTTGTTGTCGGTGAGTCTTCCGTCGTCAAGCACTTGTAGAAGCGTGTTGAAGACATCGGGATGAGCCTTTTCAATCTCGTCGAAAAGCACCACACTGTAAGGCTTACGGCGCACTGCTTCGGTGAGTTGTCCGCCCTCATCATAGCCTACATACCCCGGAGGTGCACCGATCAAGCGCGTCACACTGAATTTCTCCTGATACTCACTCATGTCGATACGCGTCATCATATTCTCGTCGTTGAAGAGGTACTCGGCCAAAGCTTTCGCCAATTCTGTCTTTCCAACGCCTGTCGTTCCCAAGAAGATGAAGGATGCAATCGGTCGTTTGGGGTCCTGAAGTCCTGCCCTACTGCGTCTGACTGCATTGCAAACGGCATCGATAGCCTCGTCTTGTCCGATGACACGTTTATGCAGTTCGTCCTCCAAGTGGAGTAATTTCTCACGCTCACTCTGCATCATTCGGCTCACAGGAATGCCTGTCCAACGACTCACAACCTCGGCAATATCGTCGGCAGTTACTTCCTCTCTGACGAGTGCTTCGCCTCCCTGTTCATCGTGAACACGCTTTCTTAGCGTATCCATTTGGTCTTGGAGCTGTTTGAGTTCACCGTATCTGATCTCGGCAACACGCTGGTAATTGCCCTCACGTTCGGCCCTTTCAGCCTCTAATTTGAGGTCTTCCATGTGTTGTTTGATTTGCTGAATGTGGTCAACTTCACCCTTCTGAGCCTGCCAGCGGGCACGGAATGCGTTTACTTTCTCTTTGAGTTCGGCGATTTCCTTTTCGAGTTGAGCAATCTTCTGCTGGTCATCTTCGCGCAGAATAGCCTGTCGTTCAATCTCTTTCTGCTTCAGACTGCGCTCCATTTCATCGAGTTCTTCGGGTACGGAATCACGTTCCATACGCAGCTTTGCGGCTGCTTCGTCCATCAAATCAATGGCTTTATCCGGCAGGAAACGGTCGGAAATGTAACGCTCCGAAAGTTTAACCGCAGCGATACAGGCATCATCCTGTATTCTCACCTTATGGTGGTTCTCATATCGTTCTTTTAATCCGCGCAGGATACTGATAGCATCCAATTCGTCAGGTTCATTCACCATGACCATCTGGAAGCGTCGTTCAAGGGCCTTGTCCTTTTCAAAATACTTCTGATATTCATTCAAAGTAGTGGCTCCAATGGCACGGAGTTCACCGCGTGCCAATGCGGGTTTAAGGATGTTTGCAGCATCCATTGCACCCTCACCTCCACCTGCTCCGACGAGCGTATGTATCTCATCGATGAACAAGATGATGTTGCCTTGGGCGTTCGTTACTTCCTTGATGACGCCTTTCAAACGCTCTTCAAACTCCCCTTTATACTTGGCTCCGGCCACAAGCTGCCCCATATCAAGCGAGTAAAGCTGCTTGTTCTTGAGGTTCTCCGGCACATCTCCCTTCATGATTCGCTCGGCTAAGCCCTCTACAATCGCGGTCTTTCCCGTTCCGGGTTCACCTATTAATATAGGGTTGTTCTTGGTTCTTCGGCTCAAGATCTGAAGCACACGACGTATCTCTTCATCTCTTCCGATGACGGGATCAAGCTTTCCTTGCCGTGCACGTTCAACGAGATTGATAGCGTATTTGTCGAGAGATTGATAGTTTTCATCACCACTTTGTGACTGAACCTTTTGCCCCTGGCGCAACTCTTCGATAGCTTTTCGCATACCGTCTTCCGTGCAGCCGGCATCTTTCATGATGCGTCCTGCGGTGTTGTTTCCTTTCATCAGGGATAACAAGAGTGGCTCAATAGAGACAAATTCATCGCCCCATTGCTGGGAAATAGCCTCTGCATTGTTGAGCACTTGCGTCAAGTCATTACTTAAATAAGGCTGACCGCCATCTACTTTCGGCAGATGTTGCAACTCTTGTTGCAGTGCCATTTCGATGCTTTGTGCATTGGCACCCAACTTCTGGAACACGAAATTGGTGATGTCTTTGCCTTTGTTTATGATGCCACTCAACAGGTGGATAGGCTCAACACTTTGCTGATGCCCCTGCTGGGCGGCCTGCACTGCGGCTTGAACTGCCTCTTGTGCTTTGATAGTGTACTTGTCAAATGTCATTTATATTCCTCCAATTAATTATTTATTAAGCCTTAAACAAATGGCATGCCCTATATAGTTTCATGACATAATGACGTAAAATTTTGACAAATTGACATCAAGCAAAGGATTGATATCTACCGTGAAAAGACTTGAATGCTATGCGTAGATATTGACTGTAGAATGAAAAAGGAGACCAAAATCGGCCTCCTTTTCCTTTTATTACTTTGCAAACAGATGGCAAGACATTATTCTTCTACGCCCATATTCTTGATGTTTCGCTCACACACAGCCATGAGCAGGCGCTGTTTCCGCTTGCTGTCAAGCAGGCGATGAACGAAGATATGCGGCAACGCAACACCCAAAGTGATGCACAAGATGACGAGTGAAGCCTTGATAAGATAGTTCATTGCCGTCGTCACCTCACCGATAACACCATTCATTTCGATAAAGGCGAAGAGCGCACGATACATTAAAACGCCTGGAATCATAGGGATAACGCTCGGTATGGAGATACATTGATGCGGCGTGTGGAACCAGTGTTGTGCCCGCGTAATGATAAGACTGACGAGCGTTGAACCTGCCAACGAGCCGATGATTAGCCCCTGGTCAAGCCCTATGTTGTCATTGCTTGGACCGAGAAACACAAAGTTTCTGAAGCAAACCGCAATGATACCACCCACTGCAATCACAGGAAGCAGACGCTTCGGCGTGTTGTAAATCATCGAGAAACCCATGGCCGAGATAGCTGCGGCAATAGCAAATTCAATGTAATTATGGTGAGGAATTGTCGAAAGTGTAGTCACAAAGTTGTCTATTCCACATACTTTTATGGCGCAAGCTATGCCGAACGACATCGCACCTACCATTAAAAGCGTGTTCAATGCGCGTGTGATACCCGTCTGAATATGGCCATCCAACATGTCACTCACAAAGTTAATCAGCGGAACTCCGGGCACGATGAAGAGTGCACAGGCCAGAAATGGATGCCAAGGGGTTGCAGAATGCAGGATTTCGGGCACCAAATGAGCGATTGGCCCGACTGAAAGGAAAGTGAAAAGCCACGCCAACATGGTCGATACAAAGGCTGCAATACCGATGCCGGCATATACATTCGTGCCCTTCTTTGCCATGTACATCTTCAGTCTGAAGCCTAAGATTGCAGCGATAGAAGCATAGAAAAAGGCCTTCCAGTCACAGCCGAACTGAATGCAGAAGCCACCGCAAGCGAAGCCACTCCCTATGGCCACCTGCCACGGTGTATAGCGGTTGCGCTTCTTCCCGATTTCCTTGAGTGCCGCATCATAGGCATCAAGCGAGAGATTTCCCTCGATGCTGTGCCATGAAAGATGGCTGACCTCGGTGATAACTGCCATGTCTATGATGTGTCGTTTGCAGTGTTGGAACTTCGTAAATGAATGGATGTCATCGTGATAATTCACCATCAGGATGTCGTAGTTGATGTAAAGATGAAGGTTTTCTTCACGGAGTCCGAGGTAAACTATCGTTCTTTTAAGCGTTCGCTTGATACGTGTTGTGTCGGCTGAGCACTCCATTAACAGACAGCCTGTTTCCAAAAGAAGCCCTAACTTGCGGTTTACGACTTCTTCACTGTCGTTCAAAACTATTTTATTATCCATTGTGTTTGTGTGAAATACGCTGCAAAGTTAGTGCTTTTTTCCCGAAAATGAGCAGGTAATTCCTATTATATTATTCCGCGGTTTCTGTCGGCAAGTGCTCATCAATGGCATTAAAGCGTGTGCTTTTTAGGCTTATTCACACTCTGAACGACCCCATTCTGACTTTTTTCATTACCTTTGCATGACAACAGAAACAATGAAATGAACATCAGAACTCTATTCAGCATAGCACTGTCCCTTCTCTTCTCAACGTCTGTTCTGAGCGGTTGTGGCAGCAAAGATAAGGATAACAACGATACAGACAAGGTCAAGAGTGAGGCCAACATCCCTATAGATAACGATTTACGCGAGCGACTTGACAACTTCGCCAAAGCCTCTCGACCCCCTGGGGCCTTTGGTTTTCATGTCTATGACCTCACGGCCGACAAGCCTGTTTATGGCTGCAACGAGAATAAAGTGCAGCCCTCGGCTTCGTGTATGAAGCTTTTAAGCGGTGTGGCAGGCCTGCATCTGCTCGGCACGAAATATCTCTATGCCACGTCGCTCTATACGAAAGGCACCATTGCCGACAGCACTTTCAAAGGCGACATCAGTTTTAAGGCAGGCCTTGACCCCCAACTTAACGGCCCCGATTTGGTCATGTTTGCCAAGGCTTTGCGCCGAAAAGGTGTTCAAAAGATTGACGGACGTCTCATCATCGACCTTGTGATATCCGATCCTGTGCAAAGCGAAGAGCATTGGTATCCCTGGGATTTGTCGTTCTCTAAATATGGATTGTTCTACAAAGGCGCCGATCGCATCACGAAAGAACTGAAGAATGCGCTTCGCACGGCAGGCATTTCTGTCGACGATAAGCAAGTGGTGGTGGGGCGAACGCCACGAGGTTCGCATTGCATCTTCCGCTTCTACCGTTCCATTGACCGTGTCATTCAGCGCATGATGAAGAACAGTTCCAACACGCAGGCAACTGCTTTGCTCTATACTATCGGGCATAAAGTCACCCCACATGCGTCACCTGTCAAGGCAGGAGTAGCCTACTTGCACGCTTTCGTGCGTCAAGAACTCGGCCTTCGCGACTCTTCTATCGTCATCCATGACGGCTGTGGACTCTGCACCCACAATCAGATTGCCCCCACAACGCTGACAACTGTCTTGCGCTATGCCTACAATCATAAGCCCATCTATCGCATGTTGTACGACAATCTGGCTGTAGCCGGCGTTGACGGCACATTGCGTCGCGAGCTGTCAAGCCCTGTTTTGCATGGCAAGGTGCGTGCAAAGACCGGCACGCTCTCTCATCCTTACGGCATCAGTTCATTGGCCGGTTACTGCCAAGGTGCCAACGGTCATCTGCTCGCCTTTGCCATTATGGACCATGATATGTCGGTACTTGATGCCCGCGTCTTGCAGAAAAAGCTGTGCGAAATATTAGTAAAACCCGCACAGAAAAATAGTTGAAAGTTCTCGTAATAATTGACATCGAAAATTGGTAAGCATTGTTCTGTTTTTCCGTAAAAGCCAAATTGCCTGCTCATTTCTTTCATTTTGTTTCGCAATATGCTGCATGTTGTTTTGCATTCTGCGTCAGATTATGCGGTCATCTGATGCATCTTGCAATATGATTTAACGCAGATTACACCGCATTTTGACGCATCTTGCGAGGCCTTTTGCTACAAGGTACGAAAAAAGGGAAAGCACTCTCGATACTTTCCCTACGGCAAAGATAATCAATTTTTGAGGCAAATGCAAATCTACTATCAAACATTTTTACAACTAAAAAATGTGAAAACGCCAACTCGTTCCCTCCTTTTAACCCTTCTGTTCTTTTCCTTTTCTATTTTAAAATGCTATTTTTGCAGGCATGAACAACACCTTTACTCCTGATAGTTTCCAAGCTGTCGTGATTGCATTGCAGGCAGGTTATCATCTTGTTTTGGCCTCGCCGGGTTGCGGAAAGACGCAGATATTGGCCGAACGCGTGGCACAAGCCCATGCTCATGGCGTGGATTTCGGCGACATGCTCTGTCTCACTTTCACCAATCGGGCCGCTCGTGGCATGCAGGAACGCGTGGGGCAGCGACTTCAAGTGCCAGCCGACGATTTGTTTATCGGCAATGTCCATCGTTTCTGTTCGCGTTTTTTGTTCGATGCGGGGTTTGTTCCTGCGTCTACATCAATCATTGATGACGACGATGTTTTGAGCATATTGTGCGATTTTTCGGGGGATGATGAGTCGCAGGTTGGGGTAAACTATCGGCGGAAAGGCCAATATATGGGGGCCATGCAGCTGTCGCATCTGATGTCTCAGATAGAGAATGAACATCCGCGCGACCTCCGTTTGCATCCCGATTGCCTTTCTTCTGACGACATTCATGCGCTGAAAGCTATCTGTAAGGCGCAGAATGAGCCGTTCACGGCAGCCATGATGATTGACATCTACAAGCATGCCGACACCTATCGCGATGCTTGCAGCGACCTCGGTGAGCAGCAGCTGATTTATGCTTTGCTGAAGAAGATGCAGCTTGCCCACCAATATGAGCGCTATAAGAGCGACAACCGACTGATGGATTTCGAGGATATTCTCTTGCTTTCCTATGCGCATCGCGACCAGTTGCCACGCTATCGGTGGATTCAGGTGGATGAAGTTCAGGACCTTAATCCGTTGCAATTGGCGCTCATTGATGCCTTGACTGCCAATGACGAGGGGCAGGAGGGGTGCGTGGTCTACTTGGGTGACCCGCAACAAAGCATCTTTTCGTTCATGGGAGCGAAGTCTTCTACGCTCGAATTTCTGCGTAACCGCTGTGCAGGACACATTCATTCGCTCGGTCAGAACCACCGTTCACCGAAGTATCTGCTTGACCTTTTCAACACTTATGCAGCCAAAGAATTGGGCATTTCGGCAGAACTACTGCCGTCGACAAGCTATCATCCGACGACGATAGGCAACGAACTGCAGCTCTTTCAGTCGGACACTATCGACACGGAATACCTTGATGCCGCACAGCAGGCAGTGAGATTGCAGCGCGATTTCCCTGGCGATACGACGGCAATCATCGTGAATTCCAACCGCGATGCCGACGGAGTGAGCGACGCTTTGAAGCAGTTGCGCACGTCACATTTTAAGGTTTCGGGCGAAGATCTGTTCACTTCGCCGCAGATAAAGCTGTTGTTTGCCCATTTAACCGTGATGAACAATCCTCATAATTTCATTGCCTGGGCGCGTATTTTGCAGGGCATGCAGGTGTTTCGAACGCCTACTGCCGCGCGGAGATTTGTCAGAGCGTGCAGCGACAGGGCACTTTTGCCGTCGGATTTCCTGCGCGATGACGGTCAGACTTATGTGGGAAAGTTCGTTCAGTGTTATGAAAACGAAACGATAACTATCTTTGATACCGAGACAACAGGACTTGATGTGTTTCATGACGACATCTTGCAGATTGCTGCCGTGAAGGTCAGAAATGGGGCTGTTGTGCCGGGTTCGGCGCTCTCCCTCCATTTGGAAAGCGACCGCGAAATCCCCGAAATGCTTGGTGATATCGTTAATCCTATCATCGAAGAACGCAGAAATCAAACGCTTCTTCCACGCCGGGAAGCCCTGCAACGCTTTGTGGATTATGCCCGAGGAACAGTGCTCTTGGGGCATAATGCCGACTATGACATTCACATTCTTGCCAACAACTTGCGGCGCGAGATGCCCGAAACGGCGTTGCCGAATGAGTTGAACGACTATTTCGACAGTCTGCATCTGATACGCCTTTTGCGTCCTGGATTGCGGCAATATAAATTGAAATATCTGCTTGAAGTGTTGCATTTGGAGGGCGAAAACAGCCATTTGGCCGATGCAGATGTCAATGCAACGAAGTCATTGGTGGCCTTTTGTTATGACAAGGCAAAGGAGATTGTGGGCGAACAGCAGGCATTTATCGGGCATAAACGCGTGCAGGAGCGTATCATAACGCTGCGAAACAACTATCTTCCTCACTATCGTCACACGGTGGAACGGCTGTGGAAAGAGGATGAAAAGCCTGGAGTGCTGGTTGAAGAAATGCGTCATCTCTATGCAACCTGGGTGGAAGAAAACCTCATTCAGCTTTTGCCGACGGTGGATTATATCTTCCGTTATGTGGCTTCCGACCTGCTTCGGGAGGATGAGTCCACGGCCCTTGTGATGCAGATAGGCCGACATATTCTTGAAATGAACACCTTGAAAGAGGCTGATCTCTGTGGAAGCACAACGATAGACGACAAGATTTTTGTCACAACAGTGCATAAGGCAAAGGGTCTTGAATTTGATAACGTGATTGTGTTCGACGTGATAGAAGGTCGTTATCCCAATTATTACAGCCAGCAAAATCCGGCACAAGTGGCTGAAGATGCCCGCAAATTCTATGTTGCCATGACGCGAAGTAAGAAGCGGTTAATGGTGATGCAGAGCTGTTTCCGCATTGACTTTCATGGTCTGCGCAAGCCCGTTGCACTCTCACGCTTTGTGGAAAGCATCAGAGATAGACTGAGAGTAACCCACCCCGACCCTCCCGAAGGGAGGGAGAATGAGCGTGGACAAGATAGCTGTGAATGAAGTTTATAAAGCCTCAACCTTTGCTTTCCTCATTTTGCAAGCTCAATGAACAGCGACCTTCGGTTCCCAAAGGGAGAAAAAATGAGCTTGCAAGAACGCTGTAAAAACATGAAACAAACATCTATAAGATAATGGTTTTGGTGTATTCCCTATAAAAACAGTTGCAATATGCCATTATATACTGCCTCATCTAAACATACCCGAAAATTCACTCTCCCTCCCTTGGGGAGGGTTGGGGTGGGTTTTTAGAAGCTTAGTCGTGGGCTTTCAGTACATAATCCTCCACAACTTTCCCCACACCATCATTGTCGTTGGAGAGCGTAACGACATCAGCTATCTGCTGAATGTCGTGAGGTGCGTTGGCCATGGCTACGCCTAAGCCCGCAAATTTAATCATACTTTCGTCGTTATATCCGTCACCACAGGCGATAATCTCTTCGCGATGAATGCCCAAAGTGTCGATGAGTTTGGCGAGTGATTTTGCCTTGTCAATGCCCAAGGGAACACATTCCAAGAAGTAGTCTGCCGAGCGATAAAGGTTCATTCTCCCTTCAAGCTGTGACAAGAGGCGCTGTTCGAGGGTATGGAGTGGAACAGGATTGCCCACAATAAGGCATTTGTTTATAGGATATTCCACTTGATGAAGAAAGTCATCATATTGCATCAGAGGCATCTTATTGATGTGGGCTTCCTCTTGAACATAAGGGTCTTCGGTCTTTGTCGTGGCTATACCTTCGCCTTGATAAGTAAGGATTTGCATGCCCGCTTGCATGGCTTCGCGGTAGAGAATGGGCACAAGTGCAGGGTCGAGTGTCTGTTCAAACAGCGTTTTTCCCGTCTTGCAGTCGATGATTTTGCCACCGTTGAACGCTAAGATAAACCCTCCGTAGCGAGCAAGTTCAAGTTCGTTGGCCAATGGCATGATGCCAAACGTGGGTCTTCCCGACGCCAATACTAATCTCACTCCCTGTTTTTGAGCCTCCATTAAGGCTCTCTTCGTGCGTGGAGTGATTTGTTTTTCGCTGTTAGTAAGTGTTCCGTCAAGGTCAAGTACAATTAATTCACAATTCATAATTCGTAATTCATAATAATGAAAGGGCAAGAGTTGTCATGCAATATTTAAGATTCGACACCTTAATTTTATTTTCCACTCTTTTCATTCCTCATTCTAAAGGTTCCAATCCCACCTCACTTGACATCAGCGTTACGCTGCCGTCTTCGCGCATATAGCATGGAATGCAGACGTCGCCCATGGCTTTTTCCTCAGCAAAGGCAGGATTGTTGTCGCGCAGATTGAGGAATTCTTTCATATCATGCACATCGTTACCAATATCAATCACCTTAAAATTTGGGTTGCCTTCCACCTGTTTCATCACGTGAGCACAGTAAGGACAGGACTTCATCACATACATCTTAATCATCTCTTTACCTTATTATATTTTAAAATATTGTTCTTTTCGGTTTCTCAGAATATGCTTTTGTGCTAAAAACAACGCTCAAAAGCCAGTCGCATTCCATGTGCTCCATAGTCTATTTCGCCACATGCTGTGAAACCAAGTCGATGGAGCAGTGTGCGCATCTCGCGGTTATCGTGGTTCGTATCGACTTTGATGCTGTGGATGTTCTGCTCCCGACACAGCCTTTCAACATTCTGAAAGAGTTGCCGCGCATAGCCTTTTCCACGCTCATTCATGGCTACTGCCACACGATGCACCACCATATAATCGCCCTCTGTAAGCCATTTTGCCGAGCGTTGGGCGTAAGCTGGTTCACCATTCGCTATCACAACGGCATACGCTTTCACATCGTTTCCATCGGCGAGCACATAAGCATGGCCCTGCTGAATGTCGTTGGTTATCTGTTCGCGCGAGGGATATTCCGCCGTCCATTGATGCCTTCCGTCGGCCAGCATCTTCCACCTTGCAGCGTCAATCACCGCCCAGCACGCATCAAAATCCAGTAGGTTGGCTTGTCTGAAAGTTGTCATCGGAATGCAATATCATTCGTTATCTTCAATTAAAAACTCGTCTATGAGGTATTGGTCGCTACGGCAATGCAGGTCGGCAACGCCATTCTGAATCATTTGAAAAGTCACAGAGTGATAGAATTTGTCCATTGCTTCCTCCAAAGAAATACCCAACTGTTCGGCTATTCCCTTGATAATGCGGGCATATTTCATTTGCAAAATGATTTGTTTAGCGTCCATGTTAAATCTCCTCTGCGTTGATAAATGAAAGAAACCCGTCTATTAAAGCTTGTTTCAAAAAGCAAATCTGATGGTTCGGTTTCTCAAATTGGAGTCTGTCAAGAGCTTCCTCACGGCTGATTTCATTTGCAAAAAGCAGGTCAACCGTTCGGAATATCCTGTCATTTGCGATGCCTCCTTCCACACAGTCGTAGGAAGTAACACGAAGTTGACTGCGGTTTGCTGTGATAAAGTCTAACCATTCTGCATCATAAGCAGTAAATCTCTTGATGTTTTTTAATTGCCAACCATTACGAAGTTCATAGATATTAAGATATGCCTGCTGTTTCCGGAGTTTGAAACGGTTGGCATAATTGACCGCTTGCTCACGTAAAGTTGTCACATAAAAGCCTTGTCCAAAGTCCAAAGCCACACGGGAATGGAGCGTGTCGGGATGCTCTATAATTGTGTTTGAAGCGTGATATACCCTCATGAAATCACTCCTTTCTCTTTCATATACCCTATTAAATCATCGGCAATATAGTCGCTGCTGAAGGTGTGGAGCACATTATACGCCTTGACGATATAGCCCTCAAGGATGTCACTTTCCTTAAGTTTATCGTAAACTTCGCGCTGGTTCATCTCCAATTTTGAAGCCAACAGGCCGATACAATAGGTTGCAAAATCAAGTTGGTCGTAGGTCATTGTTACCTTATATTATATAGACAAAGATACAGAGAAACTTCCGAAGTTGCAAGAAAACCGCTTATAATATCTGCAATGCAATAGCTGCGCAGGCCTCGGCATCGGCAAGTGCGTGGTGATGATTGGTCAAATCGTAGCCACAGCGGGCTGCAATGATGTCGAGATTGTGGTGGCCTTGTGGCCAAACTCGACGTGACTGGGCGAGCGTGCAATAGAAGGAATAGTCGGGATAGTCCATTTGATAGCAGCGGAAAACGGCTTTCAAACAACTCTCATCAAAGGCTTTGTTATGGGCAACGAGGGGCAAATCAACGATGAGTGGCTCCACTTTGCGCCACACTTCGGGGAAGATTGGCGCATGGTTGGTGTCTGCTTGTGTCAATCCATGCACGTGAGTGTTCCAGTAAGTATAGTAATCGGGCTCGGGATGAATAAGCGAATAGAAGCGATCGGCTATTTCCCCGTCGCGTATAACCACCAATCCTACGGAGCAAACGCTGGTCCGTTCGTTGTTGGCTGTCTCGAAATCAATGGCTGCAAAGTCTTTCATTACAATTGCAAATATAGTGAATCTTGAGGAAATATGCAAGAGGATAGACCACCTTCTCTGTTTATTTATTTTCTTGTTTTTGTAGATAGGCGATCATTTTAATTACGGGAAAATTAAATAGTAGGTTTAGATACCTTAAATTATTGTGTTTGCAAAAATCTATTCTCTTGTTTAGATGAATATATTATGCATAGCCTTTTATTAACATGAAAATACTAATTTTAAGGTATTGTTTAGTTATAGGGGTAGTATTATCTTTGTTCCCGAATAAAATACCATTAATTTTAAATTTATATATTTATGAAACTAAAATCAATTATCGCATTTGGATGCCTCGCAGTATTAACTTTTTCGTCATGCAGTAAGGATGACAATACACCTGTAAATCCTCAAAATGTCAACTCAAAACGTCTCACGCTCAATGCGTCTCCTCGTGACTCTTGGCTTTATGTGAATTTAGAAACAGGTGATACAGTCACTGCAAAAGATGTGAATGAATGGGAATATCATGAGTTCATTATAGAAAATGGGAAATATAAGAAGAAGCCGGACGGTACATTAGACTATAAGGTAATCAAGACTATTCCTGCAGGGAAACCCAATGCACCTAAGACGTGGCACTTGGCTTTCCATGTGTATGATGCTCTTATTAACAATGGGGAGGCACTTATGACCAATGAAACTGAACTTTCTAAACTGACAGAAATGCCTAAGGGAAATTATGTAGCCAATAAACAACTTTTCATTCCTGTAGACATGTCGGGCATGCAGAATGGTGTGATGGGCTATTCTAAAGGATTTTCCAATCTTGAATTGAATAAGTGGATTAGCAGCAAGGGTATGCCTCCAAAATACACGATGAGCGACAAAGTGTTCTCTGTGCGCTTCAAAGATGGAAGCTATGCTTTGATTAAGTTCAAGGATTATGCAGATAAGAAAGGTAAAAAGAAGTTGGTAGACTTTGAGTATAAGTTCGTGAAAAAATAAATAGTTTCTCTAATTAAATACTATATATAATGAAACGATTTTCATTTATATTGGTCTTATTGTTAACGGTGGCTTTAGTCACCGTTAATGCTAATGTCCCTGCTAATCCTCCTAATTATATTATCAAGGGTGTTGTCATGACAGCTAATGGAGAACCTTTAGCAGGAGCATCTATTGTGGTAGAAGGAACGAATATCAATTGCGGAAGCAATTCAAAAGGTGAATTTAGCTTGAATGTCCAGAAAGATAAGGTGTATAAGTTGCGAGTGAGTTACTTAGGCTATACTCCTCGATTAATTACGGTTCCAGCATCAGGACATCCACCGTTGAAAATAAAACTCCAGCCTTCGGAAACTGCACTCAATGAATTAGTTGTTACAGGATCACGTTATGAACGCCAATTGAAAGACGTGCCGGTTATTACACGTGTTATTTCACGTGAAGAGATAGAAACGGTCAATCCTGTAGATTTCACTACATTGTTGGAATACACTTTACCTGGTATCCAATTCTATTATAATACGATGAGTCAGGTACCTGAAATTACTTATCAAGGTATGGATGCAAAGGCTGTACTTTTTTTACTTGATGGAGAGCGCATCAGTGGAGAGAGTGGCGATAGTAATATTGATTACAGTCGGTTTAATATCAATGATATTGAGCGTATAGAAGTGGTGCGAGGCGCAGCTTCCACATTGTATGACAGTAGGGCTATCGGTGGTGTGATTAATATTATCACAAAGAAAAGTGTTCGTCCGTTTACTGCCAGTATGCATACACGCTATGCAGGTAAGAAAGGGCAGTCTTATTCGGCTTCAGCTGGAGTAAACCTTCATAGGTTTTCATCGCTTACATCTTTTGGATGGAGAAAACGCGACTCCTATCTTGTGAAAGATGAGCAAGGTAAGCAGAAAGAAATCATCAACCCTGACGGTAGTGTGACCAAAAGCAAGACAGATCCCATTGCATTCAATATTTACGGCTATTCTATTATGGATATTTCTCAGAAGTTATCCTATAATTTCACTGATCGCTTTACTGGATCAGCCAGAATTTCTTATTATACTAATAAACGTGACAAGTATGATAATGCAAGGTATTATCAGCGATATAGGGATCTTATTTTGAGCGGAAAGCTTAAATGGCAGTTTGCTGACAATCAGAATCTTGATTTATCGTATATCCGTGATAACTATATCAAGGATAATGTATATGTGGACGATGATGAACGTGTATATGGAAATGTGAACAGTACTATTCGCTTGTATTACACAGGTATGTTTGGCAAACACACTCTGAGTGGTGGTGTAGATTTGTTACGTGAGGACATGAAGCATCATTTCATGAAAGATACAGCTACGGTACACATGAAGCAGTATTCATTCTGTTTACAAGATGATTGGCAGCTTACAGATAAAATGAATGTTGTCGTTGGAGTGCGCGGAGATAAGGGGGGAAGTTATAGGCTGCATTTTACTCCTAAGGTGTCAGTATTATATCGTCCGTTGAAAACAATCACATTGCGTGCCGGCTACTCTCAAGGTTACCGCATACCGAATCTGAAAGAACTCTATCAGGAATTTAATATGGGGGGAATGGGAATCATGATGTATGGTAATAAGGATTTGAAACCGGAAGAGGGAACTCAGATTTCTGCTTCGGTTGAATATGATTATAAGGGGTTAAATCTATCTGTCTCTACCTATCATAATAGATATAAGAACAAAATTTCGTATGAATATATTTCTCCGGGAAAGTCGTGGAACATGAAATATGTAAATGCCTTGAATGTTAAGACTACCGGTGTGGAGGTTACAGCCAATTATAAACTTCCTTTTGGACTGCGTTTCTCAGGAGGATATTCTTATGTATATGACTATGATGAGCGTGATGGTTATAACATGTCATGGGTGCGTCCGCATAGTGCACGATTGAGTTCTGTCTATAAGCATCGTTTTGGCAAAACTACTGAAAGTGTAGCTTTCAATACATCATGGGTGTCAAGTATAACTCGATACGCTTATAGTAGCAGTGACAAGACCTATACCAAAACGAAATACGATCCGCGTACTTTGTGTTCACTGAACTTACGGTCGGAGCTCCCGAGAGGAATTGCAATAGGGTTGATGGTAGATAATATCTTCAATTATAGGGATAAGGCGGTGGATTCTGCTGTTCAGTTGCCTGAAAATGGTCGTACATTTGTTGCTACGGTGAGCATCAATATTGCCGATATGTTTAAACTTTAATAATCGATGGAAATGAGAAAAAAGATATTTCTCGCAATTACAGCACTGATATTGTTGGTTGCGGGTGGTATAGTCTGGCACACATGGTTCAGTGTTACGCGCATAGCTTTTGTCAACTATCAAACCATTACGCTTAGCAGGATAGCTAAAGCCAATGATAACTCCTTTATCAAAATTAAGGATGTAAGTACGGAAGAATTGTCAGAGTTAGGTCACTATGATGCTGTTTGTATTGAAGCCATGGGACTTCGACTTACTATGGAGCAGCGTGAAGAAATAGAAAAAGCTCGTAAGAAGGGGGTGCCAATTGTGTGTACAATGATCACAAACCCTGATAATGATTTCACTTCTATGGATTCAGTTACCGCCGACACACTAAAGCGTTATATTAGCAATGGCGGCTATAAGAACTATCGAAGTATGCTTAGTTATATTCGCAAATACATAGATAGGAAACTAATTTCGGCACCGGAACCTCAGCCATTGATAGAGAAGATTTACGGATTGCTCTATCATGCAGATCCAAAGCATAGTGATGCGGAAGATATTCAATTTAATAACGTTAGCGAATACCATGCTTTCTTGAAACGTAATGGTCTATGGAAATCTCAGGTTCCTGCAATATTGATTACGGGTTCAATGGGAGAACCGAGAGAGCTGATAGCTCGTTTAGAGGCTACAGGAAATATTGTCTATCCTGTTAATTCTATCAGGGAGTTTATAGGAGAACATCATGTAGATAGTGTTCATGTGGCTGCAGTTATCAATATGGCACACGGACGTATGGGTGATGACGTAGTGGAATTTCTAAAGAACAGAAATATTCTTCTTTTCTCTCCACTTAACATAAATAGAACTGTAAAGTCTTGGGAAGATGATAAAATGGGTATGAATGGTGGTTTCCTCTCTCAAAGTGTAGTGATGCCGGAAATAGATGGTGCACTACGTCCATTCGTATTGTTTGGTCATTTTCTTGGTAAAGATGGTCTAAATTATGTTGCAACAATCCCAGAGAGGCTTGATCTGTTTGTCAAGACCGTTAATAATTATATCAGCCTTGGTAAAAAGCAGAATAAAGATAAGCGTGTAGCTATTTATTATTACAAAGGCCCTGGACAAAATGCGATGATGGCAGGCGGGATGGAAGTCGGTCCTTCACTTTATAATCTTTTAGTCAAATTAAAAAATGAAGGCTATGATGTATCGGGCCTTCCCAGTTCATCAGAGAAGCTTGAAGGAATGATTCAGAAGCAAGGTGCAGTCTTTGGACTATATGCCAAGGGAGCTTTTGATACGTTTATGAAAAGAGAACGGCCGGAACTGATTACGCGCCAGCAATATGAAAGTTGGGTAAAAGCAGCATTGCAACCAAAGAAATATGCAGAGGTAGTCAAAGCTTTCGGTGAATTTCCTGGCGCATATATGAATACACCTGATGGTAAACTCGGTATAGCCCGACTTAAGTTTGGAAATGTAGTTTTGCTGCCACAGAATACTGCTGGTAAAGGGGACAACTCTTTCAAAATAGCACATGGCACAGATGCAGCACCTCCTCACACTTATATAGCCTCTTATCTATGGACACAGTTTGGATTTAAAGCAGATATACTTATTCATTTCGGAACACACGGAAGTTTGGAATTCACTCCTAAGAAACAGGTGGCATTAAGTAGTTTAGACTGGCCGGATAGACTTGTGGGAGCTACACCTCACTTCTATCTATATACCATTGGTAATGTAGGGGAGGGCTTGATAGCTAAGCGGCGTTCGTATGCGGGACTTCAGTCATATCTTACTGCGCCTTTCATGGAAAGTAATCTTAGAGGAACCTACCGTGAATTAGCAGAGAAGATTAAGATATATAACGATAAACTCGCCCACTATCGACAAGATGTAGCCAAAGCTTCGCTGGCTGTTAAGGCACTAACTATTAAATTAGGCATTCACCGTGAACTGGAACTTGATAGTATCCCAGGGAAACCATATTCGGAGAACGATATTCTCAGAATAGATAATTTTGCAGAAGAAATAGCTACTACTAAAATCAATGGTAAACTTTATACGCTGGGGGTGCCCTATGAACCTGCTCGTATTACAAGTAGCGTCTATGCGATGTCTACTGATCCTATAGCCTATTCGCTTTATGCTATAGACAAAGCTTTAGGGCGTGCAGATAATACGATAGCTAAACATAATGTACGCTTTACACAACGCTATCTTACACCCGCAAAGGCATTAGTAGGCAAGTTGCTTACCAACCCTGCTTATGCAACAGATGGCATAGTGTGCGCTACTGCACATATTACTCCTCAACAGTTATCTAAAGCGCGTCTTGTCCATAAGGAAATTACAGCGCCTAAAGATATGATGGCCATGATGATGGGGGGAATGTCAAAAGGTAAGTCGTCAATGAAGAGTATGCCTGACATGGTGAAAGGCAATATGTCTAAGTCTATGGGGAAAAGGCCTGGCATGAAAGACAGAATGTCAAATGTGAAAGACGGGAACTCCAAGAATATGGGCAGAATGCCAAAGATGATGAAGGGAGGAATGCCTCAGAAGCCTTCATACAACAAACGCGATAAAGATTTTGCTTTTGCAGTTGTTGAATTAGAACGCACTATCCGTAATGTTTCACTGTATAAGAAGAACCTGTTGAGCAGTCCTCAGATGGAACTGAATAGCTTAATTAACGCTATGAATGGTGGATATACTGCTCCTTCGCCCGGTGGTGATCCCATTGCTAATCCCAACACCCTCCCTACTGGACGTAATTTATATGGTATCAATGCAGAAGCTACCCCCAGCGAGTCAGCTTGGGAAAAAGGGAAAGACTTAGCAGAGAATACCATAGAAATCTATAAACGCCGCCACCATGACAGCATTCCGCGTAAAGTTAGTTATACGCTGTGGAGTGGTGAGTTCATCGAAACAGAGGGAGCAACCATTGCTCAAGTGTTATATATGCTTGGTGTGGAGCCTATTAGAGATAGTTTTGGGCGTGTGAGCGACCTTAAGCTTATCCCTTCTGCTGAGCTTGGACGTCCCAGAATTGATGTTGTTGTGCAGACCTCAGGACAGTTACGTGACCTTGCTGCCTCACGCTTATTTCTCATCAATCGTGCCGTTGAAATGGCTGCAGCTGCTAAAGACGATAAGTTTGAAAATCAAGTGAGCGAAGGTGTAAAGGAAACCGAACGTGTCTTGACTGATAAGGGCGTATCGCCTAAAGAGGCAAGAGAACTTGCTTCAAGGCGTGTGTTCGGTGGAATGAATGGAAACTATGGCACAGGTATACAGGCAATGGTTATGAGCAGTGACCGATGGGAGAAGCGATCAGAAATTGCTGATACATATTTGAATAATATGGGAGCTTTCTATGGCGACACAAAACATTGGGAACAATTCAAAGAATATGCCTTTGAAGCTGCCCTTACACGGACAGATGTTGTCGTACAACCACGCCAGAGCAATACCTGGGGTGCATTAAGTCTTGATCATGTTTATGAGTTTATGGGTGGGCTTAATCTTGCTGTGCGCAAGGTAACGGGCAAGGAACCCGATGCTTATTTGAGCGACTATCGCAACAGACAGAACATGAAAATGCAAGAAGTGAAAGAAGCCATAGGCATAGAAAGTCGTACGACTATCTTCAATCCTACTTATATCAAGGAGCATATGAAAGGTGGAGCCAGTTCTGCCGATGGATTTGCAGCTATCGTACAAAACACTTTTGGCTGGGAAGTGATGAAACCTGCTGCTATTGACAATGAATTATGGAATGAAATCTATAATGTATATATCAAAGATAAGTTCAACCTTGGTATCAATAAGTTCTTCGAAGAAAAGAATCCTGCTGCCATTGAAGAAATTACTGCCGTTATGCTTGAAAGTGCCCGAAAGGGCATGTGGAAAGCTTCACATCAGCAAGTGGAAGCTTTGGCAAAACGACACGTGGAACTTGTGAATAAATACAAACCTTCTTGTTCAGGATTTGTTTGCGACAATGCGAAGCTAAGACAGTTTATTGTTGACAATAACGCAGATAAACAGGCAAATGAAAGCTATGCAAAGCATATAGAGAAGATACGTGAAAGTGGCCTTGGCGACAAAAAGGGTATTAAAATGCAGAAAGAGACACTTTCCGATACTACTACTGAGAAGCATATATTAAGCAACTTGTTTGTTGTTGCAGCAGCATTTGCCATTATTGTCACACTCATATGGATTGTGCGTCGTAATCGCAAGTTGCGTAACATGAAATAATTATCTGCACGAGATGACAACAGTAGTTCTCATATTGATGATATTGGTTTGCTTCAATTTCCTGTTGAAGCAAACCTTTGTCACCCGCAACGTTCTTGCCATTACAACTCTTGTACTTGGTATTTTCGCAGCCTTGATGTGGCAGGTAGCTATAGAACAGTCCAAAACGCAAATCATTGACTGGTTGCACGATACAGCCCTCATGCGTAATATTGCTGCCATATTAAGCGTAGATGTGGTGGTACAGCTTACGTTCTGTATTTTCACTGTCCGTAGTGCAGGCAGTCGAGGCAATACACTTCGAAGTCGTATCATAGCAAAGGGACTCTTGTTTTATCCGGGATTCATCATTTTCCCCGTTGTTTTCGCATTGCTTGTACAACTCATTTTCCTGACTCCCGGAGTTTCTTTTACGCTTGTTTCCACTTCATTGGGCGTGGTAATTCTCTTTGCCGTACCGCTTGGTAGAATGGCATTGCGCACCATTTTGCCCGAGTCCGACTTGCGTTTAGAAATACTTTTCCTCTCCAATGTTCTTGTCGCTCTTGTCGGTATAGTGGCAACAGTCAATGGAGAGACTCAAAATGCTCCTGTCAACACTGTTGATACAGCCTCGCTTATAGGTTTTGTCGTCTTGCTGTTCATAGGAGGTGTCATCGGTTTTATGTGGAACAGATGGCAAGAAAAAATGTTTAATAAAAAAGAATATAACAAATGACTTATATATCAGATTTCTTGTTTTGGATTTCAACAGGCTTACTCGTTCCTGTCATTATCCTACTTCTTGTGCTTTTTGGCAGGGCACTCCTACTGCTCGGTACATTCTTTGGACAGTATATGAACATGAGGAAACTGCATGGTACTGTTATTTCAGAAATGGAAAATCTCACGGTTGATAATGTAAGTTCGCTCAGTATGCGCTTACCGGTTCAGACTTCTTCACTCTTGTTATCATACATACATCGTATGCTCAACGCTCAAGGAAGTCATGCCCAAATCAACCGTTTGCTGTCGCAATACGAAATCGCTGCTGACAAAGAGATGGGTATTTCAAAGACTTTATCCAAGTTAGGCCCGGTGTTAGGACTCATGGGTACGCTTATACCGATGGGCCCGGCCTTAGTAGGACTGTCTACAGGAGATATTGCTTCCATGGCTTATAACATGCAGGTAGCATTTGCTACGACCGTTGTCGGACTCTTTTCAGGTGCAGTGGGTGTCGTGACATTACAGGTAAAGAAACGGTGGCATATGCAGGAACTCACTCAACTTGAGTTTCTCGCAGAGTTATTAACTTCTGAAAATCCAGTGCATGAGACGGCGTAGACTACTCTCCCAAGATAGTGATTTCGACCCGATGAGCGTGGTTGGAAATCTCTTTGACATTGCCATGGTCTTCGCTGTAGCACTGATGGTGGCACTTGTCACACGCTATAATATGACCGAAATGTTTAGTACTGAAGACTTCACAATGGTGAAGAACCCAGGTAAGGAAAACATGGAGATTGTCAGTAAGAAAGGACAAAAGATTGAACGTTATACGCCTTCGCACAATCAAGACAATAGTAATGGTGCCAAAGGAAGGAAAGTAGGAATAGCTTATGAACTTGAGAACGGTGAAATTATCTATGTGCCTGAATGAAGTGTAAGTACATGAAGCGGAATATTGCAGTACGTTCCAATACAAGAGTGTAAGTTCTATATGTCCATTTCTTTATTGTTTTCAAATGCAAAGAAAAGGAAAATAGGGCTTACACTCCTTTCATGAGAGGACTTCTTTTTCCAAGAAATCCTGCACAATTTAATGTCGCCGGCAAGATGATATGGGCTGCCTGTCCTCCGAAAGACGGTTTTCCTTACAGGTTATATGTTGCGCCAACCGTCGCAAATATAGGATAGAGGGTTTGCTCTATGGTCTTGAAACTGCTGTGGTGGATGCCGTTCAAGCCCCAGTTCAGGTCGAGATAACCACCCCATTTTTCGCAGAGTGTCCAGTCACAACCCACGGTAAGCCCCACTTGCAGACGGCGCATGTGGTTGCTGAAGTCGTAATCTCCACGCTGACCTGGTTCTTCTCCGATGTTGATTTTGGCCCCGGTAGGTCCTCCCACGCGTAGATATCCACCGTGAGCATAGCCTTCAAACTGGCGCGAGAGCACGTAAGAAGCATACATTCCGGCTTTCAATCGCACATCATCGCCTACATGAAAGGCAGCCATTACAGGCACCGTGAACATCCATTCGTTTACTTTCGTCTTCACATCGCCTGTAAATTGGCCTTCAAGATGCTGCGTTCCCTGCTCAATGGCCATGTGATAGTTCTTCACACGAGCGTCAACCTGCATGCCTTTATTCTCCAAACGAAGTCCCAACATGACGCCCATGAGCGGCGAAATACGGCGTTCGGCATCAATTCCAAACTGAAAATTCGGCATCAGGGTATAACTGTTCATGTGTCGGATAGTGCGGGGAAGCCCCACAGGTGCCGTTCCTCCGAGTGAATATCCTACTCTTGCAGTCAGCGAGATGCTGTCCCCGAGAATGCTTTGTGCGTTTGCCGAGAGGCTGATGAGCATTGCGGCAAAGGCTATCATGACTTTTTTCATACGCTATTTCTTTTCCTTTTCACAGATAATTCTTACTTTGTCAATACACAATGTCGAGCCGATGGCACCGATAAAGCGGTCGCCTTGCTTGCTCGAAGAGAACACAAGCGCTAAGCTGTAGCCGTTCTGTTCAAGCACGTCGAGATCGATATCAGTCAGGTATTTGAATTTGATTTCGAATTCTGTCCAGTCTTCTTTTGGCGCCACATAGTCCATGTCGGCCATTGCAACGATAAGATTGCTGGTCTTGATGTTGCTTCCATCAAGCACAACTTTCTGGCCGCTGTCGTCATGGTTGCGATAGAATACGGCATAAATGGCGGCACTGTCTTTGACATCTTCAAGTACTTTAGAAGCTCGATCGGTCACAGTTTTTGCAGGAGTGTACTTGTAATATCCCGTAACCGTAAGGGGCTTGCGGTTGAACGGATGCCCGAATTGCGTGGCTTTCAAGGCATCTGCGAGTGCATTTCTCAAGTCGAAAGTACCATAGAAAAGGTTACCTGCAGCAATAGGCATCTTTACCAACTTGCCTAAGCTACCCGTACTGCGTGTTGTCAGCTGTACAGCTTTGCCGTCAAATCCGTCAATCGGTATGGCTGGATCGGCTTCGGCAGGTTGATCCCAGGCCGACAATGAGAAGCCGGCATTGCCCGATCCCCACACATCCTGCATGCCCTCACCGTCTTTTTCCTGCCATTTGTAGAAGTCGGCAAGGCCGGTGAGGTTGGCTTTCACATAGTGTTCGAAGTCAAACTTGACGGTATCGCCCACCATGACTGAAGCTTTTTTAAAGCTGACGCGATAGACACGGCTGTAGTTCCCGTCTTGAGAAGTGACGGTATAAACGACAGGCCCCTTGCTGAAATCATGCTCCGAGCCGTTTGCCGGACTGATTGTTGCCCCCTCAGTGAGCTTGAACTGTGGCGCAAAGTTCGTGACAGTGGCCTTTCGCTTGATTTGAAAAATGAGGTCAGTCGTTGTTGATGGCACCTGCAGAAGCGTGTCTGAAAGGTTGTTGAACACCTCTTTTGCATTGCTTACACTGACAAAAGCCTCTTCAATATCGCACTCCGCATTCGGTGCTTCGTCTCTGAAACATGAGGTGAAAGTGGCACAAAGTGCGGCCACTGCCACCATTTTGAAATATATCTTCATCTCCTTTATGAGCTTAAAAACGGTACAAAATTACGAAAAAAAAGAGAAAATGAAGCACTTGATACATTATTTTACATCGCCATTACACTCATTCAATCTTCATGACCAATGCAATGCGGTTGGGCAAAGCATGGGGAAGGGTGATAGAAAGCCCTTGTTTTGACGACTTGAAAGCTACTTTCCCATAGCCCAACAGCGTGACACGGTGTGCCTTTAGCAGGGCTTTCAGTTTCACGGTAGCACCTGCCTGCGGCACATCTAACGTCGTTGCATAGATGGTTTTGCCTTTAGTGACATAGCGAATGTCTGTCGAAGTATATTTCACTTTGCCCTCATTGAAGCCCTGTTCCGCTATCGGATTGACCGCTTCTGCAGACGGCCCTTCACCAAACTGATACCAAGGACGCGTGCCATAGATGCTTTCTCCGTTCACATTCAGCCATGCACCAATCTCTCGAACGACTTTATATTCGAGTGAATCTATCGTGCCGTCGGCTCTTACCGGAATGCTCAACAGCAGGTTTCCATTCTTGCTTACCACATCAACGAGCGTTTGGATAACCTCTTTTGCAGTTTTATAAGTGCCGTCATAAAAGCGCCGTTTGTCGTAATGCCATGACCCGATGCAAGTGCAGGTCTGCCAAGGCAGGGGCTGAATTCTATCGGGTGCGCCGCGTTCCACATCCCAAACGATAGCTTTCTTGTGCCAGTCTTTCAGCACTTTTCCCGTTACAACCATTTTGTTTCGACCGTTGTTTTCGGCCATACTCTTGTTATAGAGGTGGGCAGTGAGCTGCAATCCCGCATCAGAGAAAGGGTAGAGGGGCAGCACTGTGTCGTCAAAATAAACCACAGAAGGGTCATATTTGTTAATTAAATCCATGGTTCGGTTGTAGAACCTGTTGCAATAAGCCTGGTCGGGAACGGTCACTTGCGCCGGATCCCAGTCCCATTCGCCACTGTTTTTGCTGAGTTCGTGGCGCTGTTCATAGAGGTCTTGCGGGTCAAGTCCGTCCCACCAAGTGCCCTTTCCGTCGGCTTTGGTCAAGTTTCCATCATATTTTTGTCCTTTGAAAGTGCCCGTCTTGTCTGCTCCTTTACTTGTTTCATACCAGGTCCAAGCGTGTGCAGCGTGCACACTCAGCCCCAAAGGAAGTCCCAATTCTTTGCAGGCTGCAGCCCAACCTGCTATGAGATTTTTCTTCGGGCCGATGCTTGTTGCGTTCCAAGGCTGGTACTTACTGTCCCAAAGATCAAAGTTATCGTGGTGGTTGGCGAGTGCAAAGAAATACTTTGCACCGCATTCTTGATAGAGTTTTACAAGCTTTTCGGGGTTCCAGTTCTCGGCTTTCCACTCGTGAATCCAGTCTTTAAAGCCGAAATCCTTTTGCGGATTGCGTGCCTCTTTGCTAAAGGTGTAGGCATCAGAGCTTTGTTCATACATTCTGCGTGCAAACCAATCACCGTATTCGGGCTGGCATTGTGGCCCCCAATGTGCCCAGATACCGAACTTGGCATCACGGAACCAAGTGGGGCATTCATAGTCGGAGAGCGACTCCCAAGTGGGTTTATACTTGCCTTTCTGAATGGGCTCGTGCGATGTGTCCACTTTAACGGTCACGGCCTTTGCTGCTTCCTGCGCACTGTTATAGCTATTCTGGGCTGCCAAGGCAAATGGCAATGCCAGCGCAGTGATAAGGAGTGATGTTCTTTTCATATTGGTTATAGATTGATTTTTTATGATTTCGGATTCTTTTTCAATAGCAAATAGCCGGCAATACCACCTATGATAGATGCTGCAAAGATACCAACTTTCGACTGAATAACGCTCTCCGGCGAGTTAAAAGCAAGCATAGTGACAAACATTGACATGGTAAATCCAATCGAAGCAAGAAAGCCCAAGCCGATAATAATGCGCCATGTCATGGAGTGAGAACGGCGTCCAAACCCCAGTTTTTCCATCATCCAAACGGCAAAAGCAATGCCAATGGGCTTGCCAAGCAGCAGACCTGCCATGACACCGAGCGCCACATGATTGGCTCTAAGCGTACTGAAATCCATGTCGACAAACGACACTCCTGCATTCGAAAGGGCGAAAATGGGCATGACAACAAACGAAACAAACGGATGAAGTGCATGCTCCAAACGCTGTAAAGGAGGTGTTGCCTGCATGGAATCAGCCTTCACTCGCGCCAGAATATCCAACTGTTCGGGCTCCAAAGTGCGCACATCATTGGGTTCGGCTTGCTCGAACTGACGCGTCAGTTTGTGTATTCTCGCGATGAATGTTGCCTCAGAAATGCGCGAGTCTGCAGGTATAACCATGGCAGCAAGTACGGCAGAAATGGTGGCATGTATACCTGAAGTGAGGAAGGAAAGCCATACACCTCCGATGCCGATAAGCCCGTAAAACCACACGTTTTTGATGCCCAATCGGTTGCCGGCAAACATGATTCCGAGGAACAGGATGCCTAAGGCAAGACTCGAAAACGAGATGTTCGAGGTATAGAAAAGGGCTATCACAACCACAGAACCAAGGTCATCAACAATGGCAAGCGTAGTGAGAAACACTTTTGCCGACACTGGAATGCGGTCGCCCACCATATATAATACGGCCAAAGCAAAGGCAATATCCGTGGCCATGGGTATTCCCCAGCCATGAGAAAAGGGCGTTCCAAGATTGAAAAGCAGATAAATCAATGCGGGAACAAGCATGCCGAAGACGGCCGCAGCAACAGGAAGTGTGACCTTACGGAGGTCGCGAAGCTCGCCACCTATAAACTCTCTCTTCAGTTCCAAGCCCACAACGAAGAAGAACATCGACATGAGTCCGTCGTTAATCCAATGGGCAACACTGAAGTTGAGCACAGATTTTCCATCTACGATAAAACCGAAATGATGCTCTAAGAAATGGAGATAATCACTGCGTAAGGGTGAGTTGGCCAGCAGAAGTGCAAGCACAACGAAGACGGCAAGCACTATTCCGCTCGACTTTTCGCGTTGTGTGAATTGCAAAATCGGTAAGAGTAAGCGGTGTTCTATCTGCTTCTGATAACGTTTTCTCATTGTTTCTGTCGGTTATTTCCTGTCTATATATATGAAAAATGAAATGGGGGTGCTTCAAAACTGCGCTGCCTTGCGCATGCCTTTCGCTTTGCAAAGATAAACGAAAAAGTTGAAAATGCGCCTATTTCCCCCTTAGCTTTCGCTGATTTGGCTTGAGATGAAGAAAGCGGTAATGGAGAACTAATATAACAGCAAGCGTTAAATTACTTTAACGTAAGGCAAATGGCTTAGGTATAAAGGGCAATATGCAAACTCTTTTGTAATTTTGCAGCAAAACAAATAAATATGGAAAGCAATGAAAAATCGCTATGGCAGGTGATTAAAGGGTATTTCAACGCACTGCCAGATAAGGAGAACGAGGAGGAAACTATACAGCAAATTAGCAGTGGAGTAGCCTTTCATGGCTCCAATTTATGGGTCTTAGTGTTTGCTGTTTTCATAGCATCTTTAGGGCTAAATGTCAATTCTACAGCAGTCATTATCGGTGCAATGCTCATCTCTCCACTCATGGGACCCATCATTGGTATGGGGCTTGGTGTGGGTATAAATGACCTGGTCTTGCTGAAAAGATCAATTAAAAATTACCTTGTTGCGACAGGAATCAGCGTTTTAACAGCCACGCTTTACTTTCTTATTACACCTTTGAACGAGGCTCAGTCAGAGCTTTTGGCGCGTACTTCGCCCACGCTTTACGATGTTCTCATCGCTCTTTGCGGTGGTGCTGCAGGCATTTTGGCTCTCTCTACAAAGGGAAAGGGCAATGTTATCCCTGGCGTTGCTATTGCTACAGCTTTAATGCCGCCCCTATGTACAGCTGGATATGGACTTGCCATGGGCGAATCGAGTTTCTTTTTTGGAGCATTCTACCTCTTTTTTATCAATACGGTGTTTATTGCTTTGGCAACTTTCATTGGTGTTCGAATGCTTCGCTTCAAGCAAAGAAGATTCATAGACGATGCACGTTTGCGGAAGATGAAGCAATATATCATAGGAATCGTGGTGCTAACCATGCTTCCGGCAGCCTATATGACTCTGCAAATTATTCGACAAAGTGTGATAGAAAATAATGTAAGAAGATTTGTACGTACTGAACTTTCTTTCAAAGGCACAAGGATTATCTCACAAGACTATGACACAAAGGGCAAGGTGTTGAATGTTTTTGCCGTGGGAAAAACTATCTCAAAGAAGGAAATCTGCGAGGCAGAGAAGATGTTGGAAGCCTACAATTTAGCAGACTATAAACTGCATGTGATACAGGGTTCGCAGTCGGATAGCCTGTTCATGGCCAACCAAATGCTTGGAACGGGAACAACAAGTGAACAGGTTAGTAAGCAGAAGCTCATAGAACAGTCAGCTCAAATCAATGACCTTGAGCAGAAACTTGAGAAGTTTACACGCTACACTGAACTGACAAAAGATGTTCGAGAAGAATTAAAATCTATATATCCAACAGCCAAACTCGTTGCGATTGCTCAGATTCCAGAAACCAAAACAGATACTGTTGTTACGAAAAGCCACGTTATGGCTGTTGTTAGTTGCCTACGCCCACTCAACAATCCTGATAGAGAACGATTGCAAAGTTGGCTGAAATCAAGAACTAAATCCGATAGTTTGAAGCTTATTGTGACGCAGAATTAAGAGTAAGAGGGGCGGAAAAGTTGATTTTCCTTGTAAACTTTTATCCCCTTTTTTAACACTTGGTAGTTTCAACTACCAAATGC
>NZ_KV817559.1:0-27426 GCF_001814685.1 Prevotella sp. HMSC077E09
CGGAGACTGTCGCATTTACTAATTTAAACTGCAGTAAACACCAGAGGAAAATATAAACATAATACAACAAGGTTGTAGTCAACACTCTTGGGAACAACTCTTTGTTGTAGCCCTCAAACAAGTCTTTTGCTGTTGCCTCTCCACCTCTTACAGCACCAAGGTAAAGTGTCTGATAGCCCCAATATAAAGGAAGTGCCAAGATAGATAGCACTACACCAATGAGATGCAGGATAGCAGGACTGTCCTTATCTCCTAAAAAAGCTTGGGTAATACCAATGATAAGTCCATAAGCTAAGGTAATAAGAACAAAGTTTCCCCATTTGTTTTCCAAGGCACTTAGTGCTCGGTTTTTGTAATTTGTAATACTGTCCATAGTATAAAATAAATTAATTGATGAGTAAATAATTTACATTCGACGGCACAAAGCCATCGAATGCGTATTTAGATTTAATAGTTTATCCTATGACAACCGTGGTCCAACCATGTTTATCCTCTATCGTTCCATACTGTATTCCACGCAGGGTTTCATAGAGTTTCGTTGACCATGGTCCCGGTTTTTCACCGAAGCTATACACCTTACCCGTATCCATATCGTCGAGATGTGATATCGGTGAGATGACAGCAGCCGTTCCACAAGCGCCTGCCTCCTCAAAAGTTTCAAGCTCATCCTCGGGGATTGGCCGACGTTCAACTTTCATTCCAAGGTCTTCGGCAATCTGCATCAGACTTTTATTAGTAATAGATGGCAGAATGGAAGTACTCTTCGGAGTAACATAAGTGTTGTTTTTGATACCGAAGAAATTGGCTGCACCGCACTCATCTACATACTTCTTTTCCCTTGCATCCAAATAGAATTCACTGGCATATCCCTTTTCATGGGCAATGGAATTGGCCTTCAAGCTGGCTGCATAGTTGCCCCCCACCTTATATTTACCTGTACCCAAGGGTGCCGAACGGTCGTAATCACGAATAATGACATAGGGATTTGCAGAGAAACCACCTTTGAAATACGGGCCAACCGGCGTCACAAAAATCAGGAACATGTATTCCTTTGCCGGGTGAACACCAACTTGTGCGCCCGTTCCTAAAAGCAAAGGACGCACATAAAGCGTGGCCCCACTCTCATAAGTAGGGATATATTCCTGATTAAGACGCACGACTTTCTTCACCATCTCAACGAAAAGGTCGGTTGGAACCTCGGGCATCAGAATGCCACGGCAGGTACTTTGCAAACGCGCTGCATTCTCTTCAACACGAAAAACACGCACTTTCCCATCGGGACAACGGTAAGCTTTCAATCCTTCAAAGGCTTCCTGACCATAGTGAAGGCATGTAGCTGCCATGTGTAATTTAATGTATTCATCAGAGCAAACCTCTATTTCGCCCCACTTTCCGTTGCGATAACAGCAGCGAACATTGTAGTCGGTTGGCATATAACCAAAGGACAAATTAGACCAATCCAAGTCTTTCATAACATCATTCATTAAATGTTCTACGTTTTAATCAAATGCAAAATTACGAATAAAAACGCGCATGAGCAACTATTTCCCCTTTGAACTTTACGCTTCCGCGGTCTATGTTTATCGCACAAAGCACCGTTAAGCCCCGAATAAAAACATTCATCATTACATGGAGAACCACAATGAACCTCATCATCTCCATTTCGTAAACCTTGAATTTCAATGTCATCAACGACTCATCAGCAACAACTGCCTGCCTCAAAAGACAAAAGTCACTTGTAAACTTATTTCAAACAAGATTTGCATTCGCCTCTCAAATTGATTATCTTTGCCGTAGGGAAAGTGTGCAGATGCTTTCCCTTTTTTCATGCCTAAACGCAACCAAGAACATAAAAAGCCTGAAAGTGCAGGCAAAATCATATGAAATCAGCATTCAACATGCGTCAGATCAGCCTGTGAAATGCGTCAGATTGCAAGCTTATATGACCTGAATGGCACGGCAACATGACGCTAATCAGCAGACTAAAAGCTGCAAAACAAAAAGCGAACAAAATGATTTTGTCCGCTTTTCTGAGTTTTTTCTTAAAATTTATTAATGAGAACAAGCCTCTGACAACATGCTGAAAGACACCGCCATTACGTCCTTTCGAGCACATCTCCACACTTATATTGCCAAACTTAGCCATGCACCACGTATTGCAGTTTACATGTCAAGAACGTGCATTATCCCTCTTTTCCCAAGATTTTCTTGATTTCGTTATCGGTTTTCGTGAGTTTATCTTTGCAGAGTTTTATCAGCTTTTGTGCCTTTTTCAACTGTTCTCCCATGACGTCAATATCAAGTTCATCGTTCTCCATCTGCTCCACGATATGCTCCAACTGCCGAAGAGCTTCCTCATACTTAAATTCTTCCTTTGCCATACGCTTTATTTAATGATTGAAGTTACTGTTCCTTTTTCAAGTCTCGTCACGATTTCATCGCCCGGTTTCAACTGCGATTTATCCTTCACAACATGCCCATTCAACGTTGTCATGCTATAGCCACGGCGCAACAACAAGGCTGGATCGAGCGCCTTGGCCCGCTGTGAAAGCAGGTCGAGCCGATAGTTCTCGCGCATCAACCGACGCTCCAGCCCCGGCTTTATGCGCTGTGTGAGGCTGTCAAGCAGGCGGTTTTCCTGTGCCAAGCGCTTCTGAACAGCCGATGAAATGTTGATGAAGATGCGGTCGAGCAGTGCTTCCTGCCGTCCTTTATACAACGAAAAGAGCATTGGTATCTTCTCTCCGAGATGCTGCAGACGTGCTTTTTCCATTTCCATTCGATGCTGAATGGTGGATAAAAGTTCGTTTTGTGCATCAAGAACTCGCTCATAAACACGCTCCAAATGGTCTACCAAGAAAGCAGCAGCAGCCGTAGGAGTCTTCACTCGTGTATGAGAAACCATGTCAAGTACCGACTCATCGCGGTCGTGTCCAATGCCTGTGATAATGGGAAGTGGGAAGTTTGCCACGTTCTCGGCTAACGAAAGGGTGTCAAATCCGCTCATATCGCTCGTGGCTCCACCGCCCCGAATGATGACAACCACATCGAAATCATCGACATTACTATTAATTTCATTCAGCGCTGCAATCACACTTTGTTCCACGCCTTCACCCTGCATGACTGCTGAAAACAGGCGAGTATGGAACTGCAGACCATAGGAATTGTCGGCCAACTGATTGCAGAAATCACCATAACCGGCTGCATTGGCGCTCGAAATCACGGCTATGCGTTGCGCAAAAAGTGGCATTTTAAGTTCTTTCTGCAAATCGAAAACGCCCTCAGCCTTCAGTTGATTGACGATCTCCAAACGCTTGCGAGCCATGTCACCCATTGTGAATTCAGGATTGATATCGGTCACAATCCATGAAAACCCATAGGCTTCATGGAAGTCGGGATATACTTTCAGCAACACTTTCAGCCCCGAACGAAGAGATTGTCCGGTAACTTTTTCAAACTTAGGAGAAAGCAATAGCCACTTGTTCTTCCAGCATTTGGCCGATGCCTTGGCTATCGGCGTGTTGCTGAACAGGTCTTTCTGTATCAGTTCCATGTAGCAATGGCCACGCACTTCGCGCAGTTCTGAGAGTTCAGTCTCAACCCAATACTCGTCATGCAACGTAGTTGAGATGACTTCTCGCACGAGATTGTTCAGTTCATAGAGTGACAATGCTTTCATTTCCGACCTGTATTATAGGCTTTCCAAAAGTCTGGAATGCCGTAACCATAGATATTATTTGGCGTCGTTACATTGTTTCCGCTCGATATAACAAGGTCGATAATCTCACGGGCAGTCTTGTTTGGCAGCGCCTGCCATAGACAAGCTACCATACCGGCAACAAGTGGTGCGGAGAAGGATGTGCCCATTTCGTCAACAATAGTACCCCGACCGGAGATGACAGACGTAGGACTTCCATAGGCCATCACATCTGGTTTGATACGTCCATCCTGCGTAGGGCCGACTCCACAGAAGGCAGCATTGATGCCCAACGGCGTAACGGCACCCACCGTGATGATGTCTTTTGCATCGGCAGGAAAGTTGATTTTCTTCCAGGTTCCCATGCCGTCATTGCCTGCACTGTTGACTAAGACAATGCCTTTCGAGGCCAACATGGAAGCCGTTCGCGAGATAAGCGTCGACAATCCGTCCATTTCGGCATAACGATGATTGGTCGATGCGTCGTCAAAATCATGATAGCCAAGCGACGAATTGATGATATCAACGCCCACAGAGTCGGCATATTCCACAGCTTCTGCCCAGTAATCTTCTTCTGCAACGCTTTCTGTTTGCCTGTCTTCACAACGTATCAACAGGTAAGAAGCATCGGGAGCAGTGCCTACAAAGACACCGGGAAGGTCGGTTGCCATCGTGGAAAAGACCATAGTTCCATGCTCTACTTCCGAGAAAATGCTCTTCGAACGAGGCACGACAAAGTCATTCTGTCCCACAATTCTGCACTTCTGCAAGCATGGAATGCGGTCAACATTCATGAAACCTGCATCAAGCACGGCTATCATCTTGCCCTTTCCACGATATCCGGCAGCGTGCATCTTGATGCCATTCAACGACTGTATCTGTTCCTTGGTGACTCCATAACGGTTGCTTTCTGCAATGGTATCCCAACGATTGAATTCCTTTTTGAAATTCACTCTGACTGAACTTCCAATAGAATCGGGCGAAGAAAACGTGCGAAGAACACTCTTCACAAAAGGCAATTTCAATAATCCGTACACCTTACCAGGATTGCTGCAACGCACAAGTACGGTGTTATTCCATTTGCTTTTGCCTACGATGCAGAGATCTTTCGAGGCAGCAATGGCATTCAGATAAACGTCATTAACAGGCAGATCGGTGGAGTCGATGGCGATATGCTGCCGTTTTCGCCGTTCAATGGCACGTGGCGAGAGGTATTCAGACGGGGCACTAAGCGAATATCGCGAATGGGCTTTGTCTTTCAATGTCACCCGAAACATGTAGCATTTTCCCCCGGGATAAGATATCATCTCGGTGCTGTTCACTCCTGCAATGGCGGAAACCATGCTGCAGAGAAACATAAACATGGACAGAATTAGCGTTTTGCGCATCAACACTTCACTTCATTTTCAGGCTTACAAAAGTAATATTTTATCTTGAAAACGCGAAGAAAAACAACTTAAAACGACCTTTATTGAAAAATAGTTACACATGAAAGTACAATGGAAAAAGATTTTAACTATCTTTGCAATTGAAATGCCTTTCAATGGCATTCGATTTATTTTTATACATAACTCAACATGAATTGCCATACAACACAAATGCGCTTATGGGCCGGAACCATTCTTCTGACCTTGTTTCCTACCTTCTCTCATGCCCAGAAATGGGACGATAAGGTTATCATTTCACAATGCAATGAGCAATATCTCATGACATTTGACCATGAAAAGCCTATTGTCAAGAACACAAAGAAAATCATCTACGAGTCTAATTCGGCCATAACGGTGACCCCGGAAACCGCAGTCTTCTACGGCGAATACATCACTTTAGACGATGTTTCGGGTCGAGGAGCGAAGCTATACAAGAACATTACGCCCGAAAATGTATTCTATGACGACACCAAAGCGTGTATCATCAGGGGGTATATCGACAAGAAAGGCGAAACCTGTAAAGCCTCCTTTGAACGTACTTTCAAGGATCCGAAGTACTTCTGTCGCGTATATCTGCTTGAAAACTACTTCGTTCGAAACAAGACACTGACGATAACCATTCCCAAACAACTGTCAAATTATCGCATCAAAGAAATGAATTTCAAGGGCTTCGGCATTGAGTCGAGCCACAAAACAACTTCAGAAGGCGAAGTATATAGCTATACATTGCACAATACTGACCGCATGAAAGAAGACAAGATGATGCCTCCTGCATCGAATGTCTACCCTTATCTGCTCATCATAGGTTCGTTCCCGGATGTCAATGCACTTTATTCCTGGTCGAAAGAAATGGCAGATGTGGACTGCACGATACCCGATTTAAAGGCTTTATTGCAGGAAATCAATGCACAGAGCAAAACAGATGAAGACCGCATCAGCAACACTTACCACTGGATTCAAGACCATATTCGCTACGTTGCCTTTGAAGCTGGCATCGCAGGACACCGTCCGGATACGCCCAAAGAGGTGCTCCGTAAACGCTATGGTGACTGTAAAGGCATGGCCTTATTGCTGAAGACACTGCTCAAAGCACAAGGTTTCGATGCCCGACTCACCGATATCGGAACCAACGAAATACCTTTCAAGATGAGCGAAGTGCCTACACTTGGCAGTGCCAACCACGTTATCTGCACCCTTTTCCATAAAGGAAAAACGTTCTATATTGATGCCACCTGCAATCACATTCCCTATACCTATACACCGCAACACATACAGGGTTCGGAGGCAATGATAGAGAATGGAGACAAACCTTTGCTGCAGATTGTGCCCCAACAGAAGGCTGATGCCTCAATAGACAGCCTCGCCTACCAATACCACTTGCAGGGTGATGCGCTCGCAGGGAAAGCTACCTACCAGCTTCGGGGCGACATGAAAGAGTGGTTCATGAGCATTATTGATGACGCTGGCAATAAGAACAGCGACGACATTCTGGCCAACAACCTCAATGCCGACACGCACAACATGACCGTCAGTGACGTGAAATGGACAGATCAGGATGCCCGACATGAATGGGCACGCTTTACGGGAAACGTTGTCAACAAGCCTGCCGTGCAACAGATGGACGGTGAAATCTACATTGAACTCAACCCACACAACAACCTTTTCGACAATAGGATAGATACTACCGGACGTAGTAACGACTATTATTTCCCCGTGCGTTGCAACATTGTCCGCCAGGCTTCACTGCTTATTCCCACGGGTTATAAGGTGGATTATCTGCCCCCTTCGGCCAAATTCTCTACGCCCGAAGGTATCCTCACGTGTCATTTCAGCCGAAAAGGAAACACTATTCTCTTCCACCAAAAGATGCAAATCAACCATCGGCGCATTCCTCTTGCCAACATTCCGAAATGGAATGAAGCCGTAAGTAAATGGAAAGACGCCTGCAACGAACAAGTGGTGCTGAAGAAATAGCATAGAGAATGCAGAACAAGAAAATACTAACAAATAAACAAACCTACACTTATGAAGAAACTATTTACACTGCTGCTGTTGGCCGTCATAGCACTGCCGGCATTGGCTTTTGACGACAACGATTATCAAAAATTCGTCAAAGAAGTGAAACAAGACGTATGGGGAAGAAATCTTCCACAGTTCAACAACCGCACAATCCCTGCCCAATACAAGAATGAATCGGCCGTAATTCTGGCACGCTATGAGGAATTAACCGTCGACTTAAGCAAGAAGTTCAACGTCTTCGCCTTTGGAAATCTGAAGCAGAACACGGCAGTTTATCTCAAACGTTACCTCATTAAAATCAATGACAAGGCTGCTCTTGACAAGTTTTCCACGTTTGATTTCCGCACATATGACCGCTCATTCAACGAATTTATGCTGCGCGAAGACCACCGAACCGTGCTCGGTGTGCGCGTCATCAAAGCCAATGGAACCGTCAAAGAAGTGAGCAGTGACGAATATCAAGATGATAACGAAGGCAAGAAAGGACAGGAAAAGCGGGCCAAATTAGCCGTACCCGACCTGCAGGTTGGCGACCTGATAGACTACTTCACCTATGACTTTGACGTGATTAAAGAGGATAATCTTGATCCAACGCTATTCATTTTCCGTGCCGACTACCCGATACTTGACTATCAAATTCATTGTGCCATCGACAAGAAACTCTGTACACAATACCGCACCATGAACGGTGCACCGGACTTCAAGTCGGGTCAGAATGGAGACAACATCACCTTGGATGCACATGTGAAAAACATAGACAAGACATTGCCGGATTATGCCTTTAATCCTATTGCACAGGCCCCTTTCACCTTATTATATGTGACGAACACCAACGTCGGACTGTACTATACACCCGAGAGTGCAAAGCAGAAAGGACTGCAGGCCAACCCTGATGCCAAGGTCATTCAAAAGGATGCATGGCAGCCCTGGTCTGACTACAAGCTGAAATGGACGCTTTACAAAAAGCTGAACAAAGTGGTAAAAGATGCCAAGAAGCTTAAAACTGACGAGGAAAAAGCCGACTATGTATATAATTATATGGTGATGCAGACGCTGCTTTTCAAGCGTCCTTACGAAAACGCCTATAACTTTTCAACGCTCTTTCCAAGTATTCTTGACCGTCTGAAAGTGGAATATGGACGCGGCATCACAACCAGTTTGTACAATGAACCGCTTGATCAGCTCATCAATTACAGCGATGCAACGCGTTTCATCATACTCAAGAACGGCAAGTGTTACTTCCCTTTGAAGCAGTCTGTGGGTGCAAATATCATTCCGTCAATCTATCAGAACCGAGATGCCTTGCGTACCGATAAGCCTAAAAAGTTTGCAAAAGGCCCATTCACATCATTCAAAATTGCCGGCAGCGATGCTTCAGACAACATAGAAACAGTAGACATAGACGCGGCAATCGACGGTGGAATGATGAATATCCGACGCCAGAATACAATGTCGGGTTGCGAGAAAGAAGATATCATTCCAATATATACTACAGCCGAAGAACTCGTCAAGGCGTGGGGTAAGCCCTATGAATTTACAACCTTTTCCGATGCTTACAGCTATAAGGAAAGCGAAGCAAAAGCACGGGCTGCAGAGCGTGCAGAGCAGGATAAAAAAGACATTCCGGAGAACTTCGCCAAGGAGATTAAGGCTTATCATGACAAGGCTCCCGTGAAAATCAACGGCACGAAAGTGCTTAACTTCGGTGAAAACAACTTGCCATTCTCCTATACTGTGGACTATCAAATGGACGGATTGGTGAAGAAAGCGGGTCGAAACATCGTGGTTTCCGTAGGACAATTGTTCGGACAACAGACCCACATAGAGGGCAAAGCACGTAAACGTGACATGGATTTGATTTACGATTATCCGCGCTCCTACAGTGTTACGCTCAATCTCAACATTCCTTCGGGCTACTCAGTTGCACAGGAAAGCCTTCAAAAACTCAACAACCACATCGACAACGAGGCTGTAAGATTGACGACAAAAGCCGAGATAAGCGACGGGAAACTCGTCATCATCTTCCAGAAAGTGTATAAGCAGCAGCGTGTTCCTGTCGCAAAATGGGAGCAAGTTCTTAGCATGCTTGACCGTGCCTACGAGTTTACGAGCCAGCAAATCATCCTGAAAAAGAAGTAAAGAAAAGTCTTTCCAACCTTTGCTTTGCCCTGTCTTTTGCATTCATCTGTTAAGAATGAACACGTCAAGGCAAAGCAAAGGCAAGGGAAAGGCCTTTATGTTTATTTAACAAAATACTCAAAATATCTGACAAAACAAATTCTCTTGTCGTATCATTTCTAAGATATGGCTTTCTCTTTTGCATCATATCATCGGGCAACTCAAGCCGTATCACCTTGCAATCTGACGCATTTCGCATGCTGATTTGATGCAGATGAGATGCTGATTTCATATGACTTTATCCGCATTTTCAGTCTTTTCACATCTCTTGTTGTGCTTAGGCATGAAAAAAGGGAAAGCATCTGCACGCCTTCCCTACGGCAAAGATAATCAATTTCAGAGGCGAATGCAAATCTGCAATGAATTTAGTTTACAATTCTCACAGTGCACAACACCTTCTAATATCTTATCTCACTTCTCGGCATTCACGTCATCATAGCTGCTGTGACGGACAAACTGAACAGCTACATACGGACAAATGGCGCGGATTTTCTTCTTTTCATGTCGGGCAAAAGCCACGGACGCATCAAGCAGTGCACGTGCAATGCCACGTCCTTCAAAGGCTTTTTCGACCACGGTATGCGTGATGCCAAAACACTGTTTGTCATCCCATTCATAATCAAGATGACCGATTTCAACTCCGTTTTCAACCGCAACGAAACGGCCACCTGCTGTTTGTTCTTCTTGTTTTATCTGCATCATTGTTTGCTTTAAGTGACACTTAACCTATTCATCTCCATGAGAGCAAAACGCTTGCCAACTTCTTCTGCATGACGGTCTGACAGAAGTCATCGCGCAGATAACGGCTGATGAAAGGCTTAGTCCTGTCTCATCTACGCCTTTTTCCTTGTTTTTCCTCTTATTAAATAAGGTGGAAATCAAAATAATTTCGTATTTTTGCATCATGGATAATAAAGAAGCTACACTGAAATTAGGTACGGAACCCGTTGGAAAACTATTGCTGCAATATGCTATGCCGGCGATAGTTGCCATGTCAGCAGCGTCGCTTTACAACATTGTTGACAGCATTTTCATCGGTCAGGGCGTTGGTCCGTTGGCCATTTCAGGCCTTGCCATCACGTTCCCTTTCATGAACCTGTCAAGTGCTTTCGGTGCAGCTGTAGGCGTAGGAGCGTCAACACTCATCTCCGTGAAACTCGGACAAAAGGACTACAAGACTGCCGAAAACATCTTGGGGAACACGGTTACGCTGAACCTGATCATTGGAATAGCCTTCTCCGTAGTGTCACTTTTATTCCTTGACCCTATCTTGAAGTTCTTCGGAGCAAGTGAAGCCACACTGCCTTATGCCCGCGACTACATGCTGATTATATTGATTGGAAATGTCTTTTCGCATATGTATTTCGGCATGAATGCCGTGCTTCGTGCTGCCAGTAAACCGAAACAAGCCATGTATGCCACGATTTTCACGGTCGTGATGAACACGCTTCTCGATTATATCTTCATCATGCAGTTTGGTTGGGGCATACAAGGGGCAGCCTATGCCACGGTGCTTGCCCAAGTGATGGCACTCATGTGGCAACTCCATCTCTTTAACAACAAGAAAGAACTGCTGCATTTTGAGCGCGGAACTTTCGGGCTTCGGAAGGATTTAGTGAAGAATATCATCAGCATTGGCATATCGCCTTTCGCCATGAACGCATGTGCCTGCATGATTGTTATCTTTATCAATCAGCAGCTCGTTCGCTATGGCAGCGACCTTGATGTGGGTGCCTATGGCATTGCAAACAAGGTTTCTTTCGTCTTCTTGATGTTCGTCTTGGGCATCAATCAGGGCATGCAACCGATTGTAGGTTATAACTATGGCTCGCAACAATTAGACAGAATGATTCGTGTTGTGAAGCTTTCTATCATGTCAGCAACATTGGTTGTAATCATAGGTTGGCTCATCGGAATGTTTGCCCCCTATTATTGTGCACGGGCTTTCACCAAAGATGCCACGCTCATTCAATTGGGCATGAAGGCTATTCGGTTAAGCATGATGCTCTATCCCGTGATTGGAAGTCAGATGGTTACTGCGTTTTTCTTCCAGAGTATCGGTAAAGTGAAGGTCAGTATCTTCCTTTCTTTGTCGCGACAACTCATCTTCTTACTGCCGGGTCTGATTGTATTTCCACTCTTTGCAGGCGTAGATGGCGTGTGGTATGCCATGCCGTTCTCTGACGGGTTCGCAGCAATTATCGCGGTACTGATGTTGATAAGCTATATGAAAAAATTCAAGAAACAACATAAAGAAATACGACATGGAAAACAAGAAAATGATTATTAACATAGGAAGACAGATAGGTAGCGGTGGAAGAATAATCGCCAAGCAACTTGCAAAAGACCTGAATTGCACGTTCTATGACCGAGAACTGCTCAACTTGGCAGCCAAAGAAAGCGGCTTCAGCGAGAAGTTCTTCGAACAGAATGACGAGCGAAAGGGATTTCTTCATTCGTTGTTGCATGTCAATGTGCCGCTGATGGGCGAGAATAACTTCTATAAGAACGACTTCTCTCAAGAGGGACTGTATCAGTTTCAGAGTGATGCCATCACCAAAGCTGCCCGTGAAGGCAACTGTGTTTTCGTGGGAAGAACGGCCGATTACGTGCTGCGTGACTTTCCAAATACGGTGAACATCTTTATCACGGCATCGTTTGAAGAACGCATCAAGCGCGTTTGTGAGCGTCAGCAACTTACGGCTGATGAAGCCATGAAATACATCAATGCGCGCGAAGAAGCCCGTTCCACCTATTATAATTACTATACAGGCAAGCGTTGGGGAGCTGCCGAGAGCTACGATCTCTGCGTAAGCAGCAGCATCTTAGGCCTTGATGAAACCGCAACTTTCATCACTTCATTCATTAAAAAGCGTTTTGAGAAATGACAAAAGTAGGCATCATCAGTGACACACACGCCTATTGGGACGACAAATATGAACTGTATCTCGGTGAATGCGACGAGATATGGCATGCCGGTGACATTGGGTCTGTAGAACTGGCCGACCGCTTTGAAGCCATGAAACCTGTCTTTCGGGCTGTCTACGGCAATTGCGATGGCTATGATCTTCGGGCACGTTATCGCGAAATTCTGCGCTTCAAATGTGAAGATATCGATGTAATGATGAAACATATCGGGGGCTATCCCGGACATTATGACCGTTCGATTGCACCGAAACTCTTGGCTTCTCCGCCCGATTTATTTATCTCAGGGCATTCCCATATCCTTAAGATTATGCCCGATAAAAGCCTCAACCTGCTCCACATTAACCCCGGAGCAGCCGGTATGCAGGGTTGGCATAAGGAGCGGACATTAGTTCGTTTAACCATAGAAAGCAATAAATTCACGGATTGCGAAGTTATAACATTAGGACAGAAACAAACAAAATTATAAACAATATGAAGACATATCTCGTGACTGGTGCCGCTGGTTTCATCGGCGCAAACTACATTAAGTATCTCCTTCACCGTAAGTATAAGGAGCAAGACATAAGGGTTATCATTCTCGATGCACTCACTTATGCAGGCAATCTCGGTACTATCAAGGACGACATTGACGGTAAACGCTGCATATTCGTTAAGGGAGACATCCGCGACCGCAAGCTTGTTGACCGCCTGTTTGCTGAAAACGACATCGATTATCTCGTCAATTTTGCAGCTGAAAGCCATGTAGACCGCAGCATAGAAGACCCTCAATTGTTCTTAAGTGTAAACATCTTGGGCACTCAGAACCTGCTCGATGCAACCCGCAGAGCATGGGTTACGGGCAAAGATGCCCAAGGTTATCCCACATGGAAACCAGGGAAACGCTATCATCAGGTGTCAACCGATGAGGTTTATGGCAGTCTTGGCGCTGAAGGTTACTTCACTGAAAAGACTCCTTTGTGTCCACATAGCCCCTATAGTGCCAGCAAAACAAGTGCAGATATGTTTGTTATGGCCTATCATGACACCTATCATATGCCGACAACTATTACCCGTTGTTCCAACAACTACGGCCCTTATCACTTCCCGGAAAAGCTGATTCCACTCATCATCAATAATATTCTGGAAGGTAAGAAGCTTCCTGTGTATGGCGAAGGACTCAATGTTCGCGACTGGCTTTACGTGGAAGACCATTGTAAGGCGATAGACTTAGTGGTGCGTGAAGGTCGTGAAGGGGAGGTTTACAACGTCGGCGGACACAACGAAATGACCAACATTGACATCGTAAAACTTACGATTAAGACCATACATGACATGATGGAAGCCGACAAGAGCCTACGTTCCGTGCTCAAGAAGAAAGTAGAAGACGCACAAGGAGACCTTGATATCAGCTGGATTAACAACGACTTAATCACTCATGTGACTGACCGTCTCGGCCATGATAAGCGATATGCCATCGATCCTACAAAGATAAAGGAAGAGCTTGGCTGGTATCCTGAGACTAAATTTGCCGATGGTATCGTGAAAACTATCAAGTGGAACCTTGACAACCAGCAATGGATTAAGGAGGTGACCAGCGGAGATTACCAGAAATACTACGCCGAAATGTACGGTAACAGATAACCATTTAATTGATAATATCCCCCAACCATGACAAAGAAAATCATGCTTTTGGGCTCCGGAGAGCTTGGAAAAGAGTTTACGATTGCAGCAAAACGCGCAGGACTTCATGTCATTGCATGTGACCGTTACAATGATGCGCCGGCCATGCAAGTGGCAGATGAGCGCGAAGTTTTCAGCATGTTAGACGGTGATGCCCTTGCCGCTGCGGTCGAAAAGCACCGTCCCGACATCATTGTTCCAGAGATAGAAGCTATCAGAACAGAGCGACTTTTCGACTTTGAAAAGCAAGGTATCCAAGTCGTTCCCTCTGCCCGGGCAGTCAACTTCACGATGAACAGGCGCGCCATTCGAGACCTTGCATCGCGCGAATTAGGGCTTCGTACGGCCAAATACTTCTATGCCAAGACCTTTGAAGAGTTCAAACGGGCTGCCGATGAAATAGGTTTTCCATGCGTGGTGAAGCCATTAATGAGTTCAAGTGGGCACGGACAAAGCTACGTTCATAATGATGATGAACTGCAGGCTGCCTTTCATGAGGCCATGGAAGAGGGACGGGGAGACGTTAAAGAGGTTATCATTGAAGAGTTTATCGACTTCGATTCCGAATTCACCTTGCTCACTGTAACCCAAAAGAACGCACCGACCATCTTCTGTCCTCCTATCGGTCACGTGCAAAAAGGAGGTGACTATCGTGAGAGTTGGCAGCCTTATTGCATCACAGAAGAGGCCTTGAAGCAGGCGCAACACATGGCAGATGAAGTCACAAAATCACTGTCAGGATATGGCCTTTGGGGTGTAGAATTCTTCATGACCAAGCAGGGGGAAGTCATCTTTTCAGAACTAAGTCCACGGCCACATGACACGGGAATGGTCACTTTGGGACACACTATAAACCTCAACGAGTTTGAACTTCACCTGCGTGCCATTATGGGTTGGCCCATTCCTGCTATCCACTTAGAGCACAACGGCTGTTCAGCTGTCGTTCTCGCCAAAGAGAATGCAGACCATGAACCTACATATGATCTCATGGAAGCACTGAAAGAAGACCGTACCCGCGTTCGAATATTCGGCAAACCCGACCAGCATAAGGGTCGCAGAATGGGCGTTGTGCTGTGCTATGGCAGTCTTGATGCCGACATGAATGCCCTCCGTGAGAAGGCAAAACGCTTGGCAGCAACCATTATCAAATAAGGGAAACGTGGAAAAGGAAAATCATATTGACACCATTACCAAGTTTCTTGAAGACCTCAGGAAACTTGGTGAACAGCTTTCATGCATTCAAGAAGAGCAGAAAAACCTACTTGCCCGCATGCTGAATCTCAAGCAACAAGAAGGCACCGAGACGCAGGAATATGCTCAACTTGCAGGCAGAAGCAAAGATCTTCAAGCACAGATTGACAAATATCGTCCTATCTATGAAGAGCGCATGGCATGGATTAAAGATATCAAGAAGAAAGGAAAGAAAAGATAGATGCAATCATTAGGAAAGCTTATCGACCTGCCGAAGATTATCGATCCGCGTGGAAATCTGACGGTTGCACAGCAATATGCGCAAGTGCCTTTCGGCATACAACGCGTTTATTGGACCTACGATGTGCCCTCAGGTGAAAGCCGTGGCGGTCATGCTCACCGCCATTGCCGTGAGTTTGTCATTGCCGTCAGCGGCAGTTTCGATGTAAGCCTCGACAACGGACAAGCCAAAAAGACTTATCATCTCAATCATCCTTATCAGGGACTACTCATCGAAACTGACATCTGGCGCACGCTTGAAGACTTCTCTTCGGGTGCAGTATGCTTGGTATTAGCCGAAGATGAGTTCGACGAAGAAGACTACATCTACGACTATCACCAATTTCTTGACCACTTGAAATGTTTGAAATAAAGCCTTATCTCCCTGAATTGAAGTCCGAATGGGACGCTTTTGTTTCTGCGTCAAAGAACGGATTGTTTCTCTTTTACAGGGATTATATGGACTATCATCACGACCGTTTCCCCGACCATTCGCTGCTCATTTACAGACGAAACAAGCTCTATGCACTCCTGCCGGCTAATCAAAAAGGAAACATTCTCTACTCACATCAAGGGCTTACTTTCGGCGGATTGATTGTCAATCAGCATTTCACGACAGCCGAAGCTGTTACGGTTTTGCAGCTCATGAATGCCTATCTGCACAACGAAGGCCTACAGAAAGTTGTCTACAAAGCCATTCCCTGGCTCTATCATCAGCAACCTTCAGAAGAAGACCTCTATGCGATTTACCGCACAACCAAAGCCCGATTGCTTGCCCGCGACATAGCAACCGTTGTCAAGATTGATGCACCATTGCCCTGCTACCAAATAAGAAAAAGTGGGATAAAAAAAGCAAATCAAAATGGTATTACGATTGAAGAGAGCAACCGTTGGACTGATTTCTGGCACATATTGACCGCAAATCTACAAACCAAATATCATGTTCAACCTGTGCACACGCTAACTGAAATCGAAATGCTTAAAGCCAGATTTCCACACAACATCCGTCTTTTCACAGCACAACTGGGCGGCAAAGTACTGGGCGGAACCGTTGTTTATGAATATGGAAATGTGGCACATACGCAGTATATTTCGGCCTCTTTGGAAGGCAAGAAGCTACATGCACTCGACCTGCTTTTCGACAAATTAATACATGAAGTCTATCAAGACAAGGCATGGTTTGATTTTGGTAAATCCACCGAACAGCAGGGAACAATCCTCAACGAAAGCCTGATTTATCAGAAAGAAAGCTTTGGCGGACGCGCCGTCTGCTATGATTGGTACGAATGGGACGTATGAAAATAGACTATCTCAACCTACAACGCATCACGCGACAACACGCTTCTGAAATTCATGAAGCCGTGGAGAAAGTCGTCAACAGCGGCTGGTATCTGCAAAGAGAGGCCACAAACGACTTTGAAACCTCCTATGCGAAATATATTGGGACGCAGCATTGCATCGGCTGTGGCAACGGACTCGATGCGCTGACACTCATTTTCAGAGCCTACAAAGTGCTTGGAAAACTGCACGAAGGTGACGAGGTTATCGTGCCGGCCAACACCTATATAGCCTCCATTCTCTCACTCACTGAAAACCGTCTGAAGCCTATTTTAGTGGAGCCTGATGCCTTTCTGCAACTCGATGCTACGCGCATTGAAACTGCCATCACACCGAAGACGCGCGCTGTTCTGCTTGTACATCTCTACGGAACATGCGCTATGAACGACCTCATCAACGACATCTGCCACCGCCACTCGTTGCTGCTTATCGAGGATAATGCCCAAGGGCATGGCCTAATATGGCATGGGAAGCGAACCGGAAGTATAGGAGATGCCGCTGCCCACAGCTTTTATCCGGGCAAAAATCTCGGTGCTTTGGGCGATGCAGGTGCCGTGACTACCGACGATGAAACACTTGCTATGACCATTCGTTCTCTCGGCAATTATGGCAGCAGTCGCAAATATGTATTCCCCTATCAAGGCCTCAACAGCCGTTTGGATGAAGTGCAGGCAGCCGTCTTGAAAGTAAAACTGAAATATCTTGATGACGACAACCAACGCCGCAAAACCATTGCCGAGCGCTATGATGAAGGACTGAACCAGGGGAGCATAAAGCTTGTTCGACCCGATAACTCCGTGTATCACATCTATCCCATTCTTTGCAAAAGACGCGATGAACTGCAGGAATATCTCGCTTCGAAAGGCATAGGAACGATGATCCACTACCCCATTCCACCTCATCAGCAAGCTTGCTATCCTGAATGGAACAGCCTGCATCTGCCCCTCACCGAACACATTGCGCAGACCGAACTGAGCCTGCCGTGCCACCCTGCCATGACCGATGAAGAGGTGGAAACGGTCATACAGACGATTAATCATTGGTCGGAAACATATTAAGAACATAAAACAAAAAGCCATGAAGTATTCATCTTACAAAACAATCTTTGTCCCATTGCTGTTGCTTTTCCTGCTTTTTGCACCAAAGACATGGGCACAGGAAAACCAGAAACAAGTGCCGGGACTCCTCATCAACCACCATTTCTTCGCAAAAGAGATGCCTATGCAGGAGATATTCAGCGTTCAGAAAGGCTTCCAACGCCTTGATGATGGCGAGCAACACTCCGTTCTCCGCGTACTCGTTCCTGCCGATTTTGTCATTCCCAAGGCATGGAAGAAATATGAAATCGCACGGGAAAACGTTGTCAATGCCGACAAGTTTGAAGCCGGTGCACGCCTTTTCGATGAAATGGCAGCGGCAACTCACAGCGGAGATAAACAGCTGACAGCACCCAAGATAGGCCAGAAACTGCCGGGAACATTCACACTTCACGACATCAACGGTGGCACATGGACACAGGATTCACTGCAAGGCCACGTGACGGTCATCAATGTTTGGTATTCAGGATGTGGCCCCTGCCGCAAAGAAATGCCCGAACTCTCTACATGGAAAGAACGCTTTCCACAGGTAACTTTCCTTTCGGCAGACTTTGAAAAGCCTGAAAAAGTCAGGCAGATTACGGAAAAATGCAATTTCAACTGGACGCACTTGGCCAACGACAACTATTTCACGAAATGGGTAGGTGGCCGAGGTTATCCGATGACGCTTGTCTTGGCAACCGACGGAACCCTGCAATATATGGTCAACGGCACCAATGAAGACATCCGCAAAGAGATTATCAAAGCCATAGAGAAGCAAGTGAATACGAGCAAGAAATAACTGTCAAACAACTTGACAAAAGCCTTCTGAAAACGGGCCTATTTTCAAACGAGCAAGCCGCTCGACGGAAATACGCCCGTTTTTCGGCTCTTTAAGTAAGTTGATGATTATCAGATGATTAAGCCATCTGTTTGAGTTTACAGCACAAAATCACAGGAGTTTGATTTGCAATTTGCGTCAAATCACCTTGCAATCTGCATCAAAACACATCGCAAAGTGGCCCATCTTACAGGGCAAAACAAGTCAAACAGCAGGCTGACATAACGCTGATTGACAAATATGAGCACCGAGAAACCATGGTCAGAGGAAGCAAAATGTAAGAAAAAGAGCTTCAGAATGCAATTTCTTTTCCTATTTCATCAAACTCAAAGAGGGGCTTTTTTCAAGAATAACCTTTACAAAACAGCTTTCAGGAAAAGGGAGAAAAGAAGAAAGATTGCTGCTCATGCGCGGATATTTCAAGCGGAAACAGCAACCGAAATAAAACCACAACACGCATGAGAAGCAATGAGGGAAAACGGAATTCAACCCACAAGGATGACCGTAACGGAACGAGCAGCCTGCGCACCCATGACAAGTGCCTGCTCAATGTCGGCCGTCTTGCTGGGTCCACTGATGAAAGTGCCGAAGCCATAATCAGTCATCTGTATCTTCTGATAGGCCTGGTGCATGTTGTCAACCACTTGTTTTCGGTCGAGAATGATTACAAGATGCTCTGAAATAAAGCACACTGCCTTCTCTTTCATCACTTGAGGCACCCACACACATGCGTTTTCTGCCACGCCAATTTCACCCTTGACGACTCCTACATCGGTGCCGTTGAGTTCGCTTGCTTCGGCAACTGTGTCGGGATTTCGTTGGGCATTGATGCCCGGAAGATTGCTTGCAATGACCTTTGCATCGGGATAAGCCTTGCTGATCAGTGTGTTCAAATCATCTGTCGGCTTTGCTTCGACAACGCTTCCACCCACAGATTGAGTCATTTCTATAAACTGTTTGACCGTGTCGGGATAGGTAATGCCATTGATATTCATATCTGGCATATCGTATTGTTCACGCGTATTGGCACGCAATCTATCGAGAAATTCTTTCTTTTCCATACTTGCAAATTACATGGTTTCACTTCACCTCACCCTCTTTCCACAGCTGATGGAATGACTTTTCGGCAAATTCGGGCATCGCATGTCCTATTCCCCATGGATTAATTCGGCTGAAATGCGTCAATCGTTCGGGGATAAGATTGGCCAAAGGAGCAAACTTCAAGGTCGTCTGATAAAGCGTCGGAGCCTCAAAGAGCGCCTCCATGCCCTTCGACATTGTCTTCTTCAGCGGGTCAGCCTTGCCTATACTGTCGAGCATCTGACGCCAAACATAGATCTGACTCCCTGGTGCTACCTCGGCGGGACACACGTTATCGCAACTCAGACAGAGTGAACAGGCACTCACATTACCCGCATGTTTTCGGGCATCATGCAGCATACCGAGGTTCACCCCGATAGGCCCCGGGATGAAATAGCTATAGCTGTAGCCGCCACTTCGACGGTAAACGGGGCACGTGTTCATGCAGGCTCCACAGCGGATACACTTCAATGTCTCCCAATGTTCAGGGTTTCCGAGTATCTTACTGCGTCCGTTGTCAACCAAAACCACGTGCATTTCGCCTCCCGGACGGGCCTGACGAAAATGCGAAGTATAGGTAGTTGTGGGCTGACCTGTACCGCAACGGCAGAGCAAACGCTGGAAGACAGCCAATGAAACATAGTCGGGAACGAGCTTTTCAATGCCCATTGAGACAATATGCAGCTTCGGAATAGAGGTTGTCATGTCGGCATTTCCCTCATTGGTACACACCACAATATCACCCGTCTTGGCTACACCGAAGTTACAACCCGTCATACCTGCGTCGGCTTCTACAAACTCCTCGCGCAGATGATGACGTGCACATCGGGTGAGATATGTAGGGTCATAGTTTCCTTTCTCTTGCGAAATGCCCTTTTCTTCAAACATTCTTCCCACTTCTTCACGCGTCAGATGAATGGCCGGCATCACGATATGACTCGGCTTCTGGCCAAGAAGTTGGATGATACGCTCACCTAAATCGGTCTCAACAACATCTATTCCACGGTCGATGAGATAGGGATTCATCTGGCATTCTTCCGTGAGCATCGACTTTGATTTCACCATTTTCTTCACGCCATGCGACTTGAGTATATCATACACTATGGCGTTGAATTCATCGGCATCATTGGCCCAATGCACGATGACTCCACGACTCTCGAGGTTGGAAGTAAAGGCTTCAAGATAGTCGGCGAGGTGGGTTATGGTGTGCCGTTTGATGTCACTTGCATGCTGACGCAGGTCTTCCCATTCAGGCAATTGGTGGGCTACGGCATCATGTTTCATGCGAACTGACCAGAAAGTCTGGTCATGCCATGTCGTTTTCTCGCGGTTCTTATTGAATATGGCTGCCTTCTTTGCATGTTCTGTGCTCATAGATTTCCTTTCCTTTTATGCTACATTAAAGTCCGGCAGCCAGTATTTGGGCCACATGAACGAATTTTATGGGTTTCTTTTCACGCTTGGCAATGCCCGCCATATGCATCAGACAACTGCTGTCGGGGCCTGTAACAAACTCGGCACCTGTGGCAATATGGCGGTCAATCTTATCTTCTCCCATGCGTATAGAGACTGCAGTTTCCTCCACAGAGAACATACCTCCGAAGCCACAACACTCGTCTTTGCGCTCCGGTTCCTTTACAGTGATATCCTTTAAAAGCTTCAACAAGTCGATAATCTTATTGTAAGGAGGAATGTTTCGCTCGGAAGGAGCAGACAAACCAAGTTCTCTTACACCGTGACAACTGTTATGTACGCTCACCACATGGGGGAAACTACCCGGCAAAGAGGTGATTTTGAGCACGTCATGCAGGAACTCTACGATGTCCATTATCTTCTTTGAAGACAGGCATTCGTGCTCTCCTTTCAGTAAACGAGGGTAATATATCTTCACATATGCAGCGCATGAAGCCGATGGTGCAACGATATAATCGAAGTCACGGAACAGCTCATCAAACTTTCGGGCCAATGGTTTTGACATGCCTTCAAAGCCTGCATTCCCCATAGGTTGACCGCAACAAGTCTGCTTCTCAGGATAACTGATGTCGATTCCAAAGTGCTTTAACAGCTTGTATGTAGCAATCCCAGCCTCCGGGTACAGTGCATCCACATAGCAAGGAACAAACAATCCAACTTTCATAATGGTTTTGTAAATATATAATGTGCGCTATTTTCTCATGTTTTCATCAACAAACGCAAAGGGCAGAAGGTCTTTTACACTTTTCAAAATATATACACCTGATGTGCCATAAAGCAACACACGGACATTCTGTTTGTAGCGATCTTCCATTTCAAGCATCACTTGTCGGCATGCTCCACAGGGCGTAATAGGATCCGACAGGAACCCTTTTTCGTTGTGAGCAACGATAGCTAAGGCATCAATAGCCTGCTCGGGATAATGCGACTGGGCGGCAAATATGGCTGAACGCTCGGCACATAAGCCCGAAGGAAAGGCTGCATTCTCCTGGTTTGCACCGATAACAACGCGCCCATCATGCAGCCTCAAAGCCGCACCAACATGGAAATGACTATAGTTGGCATAGCTGTTCTTCACAGCAGCCTTGGCACTTTCAATGAGATTTAGGTCCTGTTCGCTCAATTCATCAAGTTGACAGAAATCATAATCTATTTCTATCTTCAATTTCTTCATGATGCTTTTATCTTGTTTTATTCTATTTACAAAGATACAAATTAATCCGAAGTAACCACGTATTCATGCCATTTTTTTATCAATTCAAAAGGCTTAGAAGTGCTTTTTCATTTCATTTTCAACAATAATTCGTATCTTTGCATTCCTAAACTTATAAAGAATGATTGTCTGTATTGCCGAGAAACCAAGTGTAGCAAAGGATATAGCACGCATCTTAGGAGCCACAACTGCCAAGGATGGATACATGGAAGGGAACGGATATCAGGTCACATGGACCTTCGGCCACCTATGCGAACTGAAGGAACCCAATGATTATAGCGAGAACTGGAAGCATTGGAGTCTGGCTGCCTTGCCTATGATTCCACTGCGCTTCGGCATTAAACTCATTCCCGATGACGGCATTAAGAAACAGTTTTCCACCATAGAAAAGCTTTATGCTGGGGCAGATGAAATCATCAACTGCGGTGATGCAGGACAGGAAGGAGAGCTAATTCAGCGCTGGGTAATGCAGAAAGCCAATGTGAAATGCCCCGTGAAGCGGCTTTGGATATCGTCAATGACCGACGAAGCCATACAACAAGGCTTTCAAAATCTTAAGGATCAGCAGCAATATCAACCGCTTTATATGGCCGGTTTGAGCCGAGCTATCGGCGATTGGCTGTTGGGAATGAACGCAACCCGACTCTACACACTGAAATACGGACAGAATAAACAAGTGCTTAGTATAGGTCGTGTGCAGACACCTACATTGGCTTTGATAGTCAATCGGCAAAAGGAAATCGACCATTTCAAGCCAGAACCTTATTGGGTTTTGGCCACTATCTATCGCGATACGCAGTTCACGGCCACCTCAGGTAAGTTTACAAGCAAGGAAGAAGGCGAGAAAGCATTTGCCACTATCGACGGAAAACCGTTCACAATCAAGAGTGTTCAGAAGAAGAAAGGCACTGAAGCGCCCCCTCACCTCTACGACCTTACGTCGCTTCAAGTGGACTGTAACCGCAAATTCAGCTATTCGGCAGAGACTACTTTGAACCTTATTCAAAGCTTATACGAAAAGAAATTCACGACATATCCACGTGTCGACACGCAGTATCTGAGCGATGATATCTATCCGAAATGCCCACAGATACTCAATGGTTTGAGTCAATGTAAGATTGATAGTCAGCCAAAATACATGCCATGGATAAAGAACTTGGCGGCCATGAGCAAGAAGTTGCCCAAGAGTAAGAAGGTTTTCGACACGAGTAAGGTAACAGATCACCACGCCATCATACCGACCGGAGTTCCCGTGAAAAGCCTTACTGTCATGGAACAAAACGTGTTTGACCTCATTGCAACACGCTTTATCAGTGCTTTCTACCCTGACTGTAAGTTCTCAACGACCACAGTTCTCGGCGAAGTTGACGGCATAGAATTCAAAGTTACGGGTAAAGAAATATTGGAACCTGGATGGAGAAGTCTCACGGAAAGCATCTCCTCAAAGAACGAAAAGAGTGATACGCTTTCAAATAATATGGCTTCTCAAGAAGAAGAACAACCCACTTCCCCTGCTCTTCGAGGTGAAATTGGGGGTGAAACTGCCGCTCTTCCCACTTTCACTAAAGGCGAAAGCGGGCCTCACACGCCTACACTCACGGAGAAACAGACCACGCCTCCGAAGTTCTATACAGAGGCTTCGCTGCTCCGTGCCATGGAAACGGCGGGCAAGTTCGTTGAAGATGACGAGCTGCGTGCAGCCTTGAAAGAGAATGGCATAGGCCGTCCTTCGAGCCGAGCAGGTATCATTGAGACCCTTTTCAAACGCAAGTATATTCGTCGTGAACGCAAGAATCTCGTGGCCACTCCTACGGGAATAGAACTCATCGACATGATACATGAGAAGCTGCTCACGAGTTGTGAACTCACTGGTATATGGGAAAAGAAGCTCCGCGACATAGAACATCGGAAGTATGATGCCTCACAATTCATCGAAGAATTAAAGACACAGATCTCCAATATCGTTAATGATGTGCTGCGTGACAATAGTAATCGTCGCGTGACTATACTCTCCGATGAGGACTTAAAGAAGAAAACGAAGAAGAAAGCAGCACCAAAATCCACGGAGAAAAAGGTCTCTAAAAAGGACAAGACCCTAAAACCGAGTGATGAACTCATCGGGAAACCCTGCCCACTATGTGGCAAAGGACACATCATCAAAGGGAAAACTGCCTATGGATGCAGCTGCTGGAAGGATGGCTGTAAATTTGTTTTGCCTTTCAATGACAAAGCATAGACGACATTCATCAAGGTTAATGACCATTAGATGAATGTCTGATTTCACGCTTAATTCTGCTTTTTCAAGAAACTTTCTATGGTTTTCCGGCTCCTCAACGAGTCGGTTTCACCTACATAATAGCCTCTATAGACTCTCTTTTTAAGGCCAAACCACCTTTTATATACTGATACATAATCACTATTTGTGACAAAAGACGCATAGTCAACTACAACTTCATACTCCTTGTCTTGATAGAGAACCTCATACGTTTTGCCTGCCATCACATAACTATAAAATAGTAAATGCAATATCAAAACAGGCAAACTGAGCCATGATATCGCGTATAAAGCCTTCGTCACGGCATTCGAATTACGCTTACTTTGCACATAAAACCATCGAATAATCAAGGCACAACACGATGCTGGACCAAGTAGCCAAAGGGCATCATTCAATGCAGCTGGCCACGCAATATTCAAGAAAAACTGTGGAAGTTCCAATGCAAGACACGTCCAAAACACGCCTACCAGAAGTCTGACAAAATACTTTTTTATCTTCATATTGACCTTATCTGCGGGGCAAAGATATAAAAATCTATCAGAAATTCAGGGCAAAACCCACTGAAAACTATAATATAACTCCATGCAAAACGTTATTTATACATGCAGAAAATCCACCTTATCATATACATTACAGTCCTCTTTGCCCTCGCTTCCTGCGGCACTGAACGCGCCATGAAGAAAGCCGAGCAGCATCAAGCCATAGGAGAATATTACGATGCTGCACAGCAATACCGCAAAGCCTACCAACAAACCCCGGCCAAAGAACGCACAGAACGTGGTCAAAGAGCCGTGAAAATGGCACGCTGTTATGCTAAAATCAACCAGACACAACGCGCTATACCAGCCTTCCGAAACGCCATACGTTACCAACAAGCCACATTGAACGACCAACTCATCTATGCGCGATTGCTCTTGAAAGACGGACAATATAAGGCAGCAGAAAAGGAGTTCTTAACCCTGAAAGACTCTCTTCCAAACGACACTTTGGTGTTGAATGGCCTCGCTTCTGCACGCCAATCACCATTCTGGAAGAAGCAAGGAAGCAGCTATACCGTCAGGAAAATGGCGGCTTTCAACTCCTATAAAGCAGACTATTCGCCCATGCTCTATGGCGACGAAAACAACATTCTCTACTTCACTTCCACGCGAAAAGAGGCCGAAGGTGACGAGCAAAGCGGTATTACGGGAATGAAGAACGGTGACATCTTCTTTGCCGAGAAGAACGATAAAGGCAAATGGAGCAAGCCCGAACCCGTTGGCGGAGCCCTCAACACGGCTTTCGACGAGGGCGCATGTGCCTTTTCTCCCGACAGCAGAACGATGTACCTGACACAGTGTTCAACTGATCCCACCTATCCACGCTATGCCCGTATCATGACTTCCGAACGTAGCGATGCCACATGGGGCAAGCCTTCCGAACTACCAATCTCCCGCGACACACTCTCCCTTTTCGCCCACCCTGCCGTCTCTCCCGATGGCCATTGGCTCTATTTCACCTCTGACATGCCGGGAGGAATGGGTGGACTTGACCTCTGGCGCATACGAATTACAGCCGCAGGATTAGGCGGAGCTGAGAACCTCGGGGCACCTATCAACACACCAGGCAACGAGGAATTCCCCACTTTCCGACCCAATGGAGACCTCTACTTCTCGAGCGATGGCCATCCCGGACTGGGCGGTTTAGACCTTTTTATGGCCCATTTCGATGCACAAGGGCACCCGACAATCACCCATTTGGGCTATCCGATGAACAGCAACGGCGACGACTTCGGCATGACTTTCGAAGGCCCTCACAACCGCGGATACTTCGCTTCAAACCGCAACGACAGTCGAGGCTACGACCATATCTATAGCTTTGAGAACCCCGAAATCGTGCAGACGGTCAAAGGTTGGGTATATGAGAAAGACGGATATGAGCTTCCTCATGCACAGGTTTACATGGTGGGAAACGACGGAACGAATGTAAAACTGAGCGTAAGAGGCGACGGTTCGTTCACACAGACCCTCAAACCGGGAGTCAACTATATTTTCCTTGCCACCTGTGACGGCTTTCTCAATCACCACGCAAGCCTCAACATACGCCCCACAAAGGCTTCAGAAGAGCACGTACTGCAATTTCCTTTGGCCTCAATCACAGCTCCTGTGCTCATCGACAACATCTTCTACGACTTCAACAAGGCCACACTTCGCCCCGAATCAACCGCTGCACTTGATGAACTTGTCACGTTGTTGAACGAAAATCCGCATGTAACCATTGAACTTGCAGCCCACTGTGACTACCGCGGTTCGGCCGAGTATAACCTCCGTCTGTCGCAGCAAAGGGCCGAGAACGTTGTGCGTTATCTCATCAGCAAAGGCATTGCTGCCGACCGTCTGACGGCTGTTGGCTACGGAAAACAACGTCCGAAAACCATTCGAAAGAAGCTCACCGAAAAGTACACATGGCTGAAAGAAGGCGACCAACTCACTCCCGCTTTCATCGAAAAGCTTGATAAAGAGCAGCAGGAAACATGCAATCAACTGAACCGACGCACGGAATTCAGCGTGCTCCGAACAACATACGGCATGTTCGACAAGGACGGGAAACTGAAGAATGAACCTGAAAAGAAACAGCAGAAAAAGGGAAAAGAAGAGGCCGAAATATACTTCTGAACCAAAGAAATGATGTAGACAAGCCATGGATTTGGCCCTTTTGCATTGTCAAATAAATTCACATCAGATTTGCATTCGCCTCTGAAATTGATTATCTT
>NZ_KV817559.1:27526-71113 GCF_001814685.1 Prevotella sp. HMSC077E09
CGCCTCTGAAATTGATTATCTTTGCCGTAGGGAAAGCAGGCAGATGCTTTCCCTTTTTTCATGCCTAAGTACAACAAGAAGTATAAAAAGGCTGAAACCACTCGCAAAGTCATATGAAATCAGCAGCTAATCTGCATCAAATCAGCGTGTGAAGTGACGCAGATTACAAGACGATATGACTTTAGTCAGCTTGCAAAATGACCGATTTTAGAACGCAACTACCAACAAACAAAAAAGCGAACAAAATGATTTTGTCCGCTTTTTTGAGTATTTTGTTAAATAAATATAAAGGCTATCGCTCCATATAAAAGCCTCCCTAAATATACCTTTGCACATTTTTCAAGACATGATACACCCCAAAAATCATCACCGCAACAAGTCCGACATAAGTCAACAGTGCTGTGGTCATGTTCAAATCGGGCATGACGACAGCCTCTGAAAGACTGCTCCACAGATGGGTTAAAGCCACAAGAAGCACTTTCGTTCCCTGCTGCATGATGAAATAAACGACCACAGCCACCATGCAAAGGAGCGTCCATACCGTGTTCAACCGACGCATACGCGACTCCGGGAGCCGTCGCATCACTCTGCGTGAGAAGCCTCGGTCTTCGATTTCTCCTATCTGATGAGCCTCAAAGAAGCTTGTAATCAGTTTCTCATCAATATGATTATCTGTCATATCCATTCTGTTTAAGATAAACGGTCAGTTTCTGTTTTCCACGCGAGAGATGGCTTTTCACCGTTCCTTCTGCCATGCCCGTGATTTCTGATATCTTATCAATGCTCTGCCCTTCTATCAGCTGAAGCGTGATGCAAGAACGCTCACGGGCCGACAAAATGTGCAGAGCCTGCTGCAAATCCATCTTCAATCCGCTGTCCACTCCTGCCGACTTACGTCCCGACATGCCCGGAGCATCAATGTCATCCGTAGGTTTGTTACGCCTCACATAATCGTAAAAGGTGTTGTAGGCAATGCGATAGAGCCAGGTTGAAAAGCTCGACAGGCCACGGAAATGCGTAATATTGGTGTATGCTTTGATGAAAGTATCCTGTGCAAGGTCGTCACTGAGCTGGACATCTCCCCCCGTTTGGGCCAGAAAGAAACGTCGTATAGGCGACTGATATTTCACAACCAATCGGTCGAAAGCCTTTCGGTTGTGAAACACAGCCACCTGTGTTACGAGAGAGATATCGTTCAGTTCCTTCACGTTTCGTTACGCTTGTGGTTGATTATCCGTGTTCTGAGTCTTGTTTTCCGTAGACTCTTCTTCATAAGAATCCTGCTTTTCGTCTTCAAACTCCTCATAAATAGGCGACTCATTCCTACGGCTTGTGCGCCCGATAAGCATCTGTCCAGCCCCCATGCAGAGTATCAAGACGCCCACTCCAACGAGTTGTTCTGCACCAATAAACCAGAACAAAGCCATGAGTCCGAGGCCTATTGAAGCCGTCTTGATGCCCCGTTGCCACTGATCTTCATTGGAATAAGTGCGATGTTTCGCAATTTTTGCACCCGAAGGAACAGCTTGTCCGCTTTCCATGGCCTTCTCTGCAAGTCGCACATTGTCGTTATGCCGACGAATGAGATAGCGCAAAACAAGGATGATAATGATGAAAGGCGACACGAGAAACAAGAATACAAGCAACACAACCAGAAATGCAAAGACAACTGCTCCGACGCCTAATGCCCCCGTGATAGCTTTTACAAACCAGGGAGATTCGTTGAAATCGTCTTCCTGAACATGATAACCTGAAGTGTAAGTGGTGTCGACTACAGCCGTGTCAACAGTATCATCAGCAGAAGAAGTGGTGTCAGAAAAGGCCTCAATTCCTCCATTCTGTGCCTTTTCAGCAGCTGCTTTATGAGATCTGTCAGAGGCTTTTGCCTTGTGAGACACGGTTTCTGTGCGCGGCGTGTGCCTGTGCCGCTGTGCCTGTGCCACATGGATTGTTCCTAATGTCAACACTAACAAGAGTGTGATAAAAGTCTGTTTCATATCTATTGCTTTATTTATTATTTCTGTTGTTTAGACGAAACGCCGGCTCGTTTAGTTGCAAAGGAACGAAAAAATTCCTAATTTTGCATTATATATCAAGACAAATGACCATGAATCTGCCAAAAGATTTCATAGAATATACACGCCGGTTGATGGGTGAAGAACTGTATGCTGCGTTTGAAAAAGGCATGCAGGAAGAGGCACCTGTCAGCATTCGGCTCAACCCTTTCAAGCTCAATACTGCGCAAGTCTGCGTGAAAGACAGGGAAACTGATGTTCCTTGGTGCCGCAATGCCATGTTTCTGAAGTCGCGTCCGAACTTCACTTTCGACCCCATGCTACATGCCGGACTCTACTATGTGCAGGAAGCGGCATCTATGTTTGTAGACCATGTGCTGCGCGAAGTGGTCAAGAAGCCCGTCCGTATACTTGACCTTTGTGCGTCACCCGGTGGGAAATCCACTTGCGCCTATGCTGCTTTGCCCGCCGGAAGTCTGCTTTTCAGCAACGAACCTATACGTCAACGGGCGAATATTCTGAATGAGAATGTCTTGAAATTTGGCGTTCCAGACATCATTGTGACCAACAACTATGCCCGCGACTATCAACAAAGCAAGTTGCAGTTTGACGTTATTCTGACCGACGTTCCCTGCTCGGGAGAGGGTATGTTTCGTAAAGATGCGGGGGCGATTGACGATTGGAGTATGAAGAAAGTAGAGGAATGTGCCCGCCTGCAGCGTGAGATTGTCAGCGATATATGGTCATGCCTCAAGCCTGGAGGACTGCTGATATATTCCACTTGCACTTTCAATGCACATGAAGATGAAGAGAATGTGGCATGGATAGCCAAGGAATTGGGAGCCGACTTCATTGAAATTCCTACAGAAAAAGCATGGAATATCATGGGAAGTCTTATCGACAAGAACCCTGTCTACCGCTTCGTTCCCGGCAAAACGCGTGGAGAAGGCCTCTTCATGGCTGTGCTTCGGAAGTATGGAGAGCCTGCCGATATGAACGAAGAAAGGCACTTGAAAGAAATAAAAGCTATTCATGAAAAGGCACTGAAGAAGCTACATGTGCTGTCACATGGCCCATTGCCCGACATGATGAAAGGCAGACAAACCCTTCCCGACCATTCGAAAGCACTCTCTGTAACGGCAGATTTGCACGCCTATCCACACGTAGAAGTAGATTATCAGCAAGCTATTGCCTACCTTCGCACGGAAGCTGTCACGCTGAAAGCAGATGCTTCGCGCGGTATAGTGCTATTGACTTACCGTGATTTTCCTATCGGTTTTGCCAAGAACTTAGGCAACCGAGCCAACAATCTCTATCCGCAGGCGTGGAAAATCAAAAGTTCACACATCCCCGAAGACAACAACATTGTGATTGAATGATACTCTCTCTCATTGCAGCAGTGGCCCGAAACCGTGCCATCGGCTATCAGAACAGATTACTATTCCACATCAAAGCCGACCTTGAACATTTCAAACGGCTGACCATGGGGCATGTGGTTATCATGGGACGTCATACGTTCGAATCGCTGCCCAACGGCGCCTTGCCTCATCGGAAGAGTATTGTCATCAGTAAATCTGTTGCTTCTTTTCATGGTTGTACACGTGTTTCATCCTTCAAAGAGGCTTTAGACATGTGCCAAACAGAAGAAGAAGTGTTCGTTATCGGCGGAGAACAGGTGTATAAAGAAGCCATTACGCAGGCCGACAGGCTTTATCTGACAGAGATAGATGCCCCGGCAGAGCAGGCCGATGCTTATTTCCCTGCCTATAACTCCTGGCATTTGGTGGCTCACGAAGCCCATAAAAAAAGCGAAGACAACCCTTTTGCCTTCGCATTTACTGTTTATCAGAGACGTTGAGGAGAGGAGTTAACGAGTTAATGGTGGACAGGTTAACGGTCATCTCCTATGCTCATTCGTCTTCATCCTCATCATTATTCTCTTCAACCTGAATGTCGGTAATCGGCAATTGTCGGTCAATGAGCATGCTGAATGAAATGATAGTCTCACTACGTGATAGCCCTAAAGGTTGCAGTTTATCATGAATAATCTGCATCATGTGGCGATTATTGTGGGCATAAAGCTTGATAAAGAGATCCATACCGCCTGTAGTTGTATGGCATTCTACCACTTCGGGAATCTTCTTCAAAGCATCAACGACGATGTCATGCTTCTCTGGATTCTTCAGATAAAGAGCGATATAAGCACATGTTTCATAACCAACCTTCTCGGGATCAATAATGAATTGTGAGCCCTTTAATACGCCTAAAGCCGTTAACTTCTGTATACGTTGATGAATTGCAGCACCACTTACGTTGCAAGCTCGCGCCACTTCAAGGAATGGAATGCGTGCATCCTCTGAAATAAGCTTAAGGATTTTCCTATCCAGTAAATCTAAATTATGATGTGACATATTATATATTAATTTGCTTGCAAAGTTAGTATATTAGTTTGAATGTTGCAACTAAAATTATAATATTATGACAGATTGTTATCTAATTTTATAGGAATTATTTCTTTATCTCTGTTGCAGAGTAGTTTATCTTCAACGCTTTTGCCTGGCGCAATGCCTGTTTCACCTCATTGACAACACTCATTTTAGTAGCTTTGTCGGCTTTTATAGAGACGGTCATCAATTGCTGATCTTCGGGAGAAAGCCTGCTTTTCTCTGCCGAAATATAATCAATGATTTCGCTCGGCGTGACATATTTGTCATTCAACTGAATGCACGAACCGTCGAAAACCAAAGCCGAGACGGGATAACGACTACTTATCGGCCGACCTATATGCACATAACTGACAGCCGACTTCTTAGTCAAGCGCGTCAGTTCTGTACCTTGTGGCACGCGATATTCTACCTTCAGCGTCTCCTTACGCATGTGAGTAACAATCATAAAGAAGAACAAAACGGAGAATATCAAGTCAGGAAGTGAAGCGGTATTCAAGCCTGGCATTTCATGAATATGACGCCGAAAGAAACTCATTGTGTGCCTCCTTTCTCTGCCATATTATAGGTTTCGGCCACGCGTTGCGGGCAAAGTGTGCGCAATTCTTCGCGTTGTTGAGGAGACAGTTGATTGTAAACACGGCCATATTTCTGCTGTGCTGTGCGGTCACGCCATTCGCGATAGGCTGCTACAAGGGCATTCTGAACATGAAAATAGGCATCATAACTCGACTCAGGATGAGCATCCAAAGAGATAAGATGGCTTTTCCCACGTGCCATTATGAAGCGTAAGATATGATTCGAAAGCTGTTTCTGCGACATAGCTTTACCGTCAACAAGCAGCTGATTCTGTGCAGTTATCTTGATTTCTAACAGGTGTTGCCTGTCAACTTCAGTCTCATCCTGCTGCTGTTTGTGCTCCGCAGGCGGCAATTGTCGTGGGAGTCCTTTGTCAACATCCATAGAAGAAGCCACTAAAAAGAATATCAACAGCATGAAAGATATATCTGCTGTAGACGTCGTATTCAGTCCAGGAACCCTATGTTTTCTATGCCTAAACATGCTCACTTCCTTGCTCCCCGATAATATTTTGTAGCGCCATAGATGGCAGCGGCAATGGTTACAAGCAACAGAATGACCGATGTATAGATGAACATATCCGATACTTTCAACCAAAACCAATCTCCATAAGGCCGTCCATTGACAAGCATTTCACGACCGGAAGCCACAAGAAAAGAAAAGACTACTATGCCTATCGTACCCAAAATGACACTTCGAGAGATGCGTGCAGCAGGCACATTGTTTTCAATTCCATTACCCGAGCCACGCAATTTGCGTACACTTCGCACAACAGCCCATATCGACAAACCACCTGCAAGCACTGTCAACACGAGCATCAATGACAATAACAAGTCGGTAAACAATGGCGCATTGAAGCTTGGATTGTCGGCGAAAGGACGGTCATAACCTATGCCATAGAACAAAACAAACACCACTGCAGCCAACGCTATCAGCAGATAAAGCACCCGTTGTGATATCCGTTCCGTAGGCCAATGCCTTATATTGCTCAGTCTTAACATTCTTTTTTCAACTTATATTTCATCACAACATCTAACAAAGTGATAGCACTTTCTTCCATTTGTGACGTGATATGCTCTATCTTTGAAAGGATATAGTTATAGAACACCTGTAAGATCAGGGCCACGATGATACCGAAAATCGTTGTCAGTAAAGCCACTTTCATTCCTGAAGCCACGATGGTCGGACTGATATCTCCTGCTGTCTGAATCTGATCAAAGGCCATAACCATGCCGATAACTGTACCTAAAAAGCCCAAAGAAGGAGCCATGGCAATGAACAAAGTAATCCATGAACAACCCTTTTCAAGGTTTGCAGCCTGCACGGAACCATAGGAGACAACAGACCGTTCTATGTTATCAATGCTTTCATGTACACGCTCCAAACCTTGATAACAGATAGAGGCTACAGGGCCACGGGTATCTCGGCACAACTTCTTTGCACCCTCAATATCTCCTTTCATGATGCGTTCGTCAAGGTCGGTCATAAACTTTTTCGCATTGATTTCAGACAAACTGAGATAGATGATGCGTTCAATGCAGAAGGCAAGACCAATGACCAAGGCCAAAGCTACCAATGACATGAAGCCTGCATCGCCCTCAATGAACTTGGTTTTCAAGGCTTGATGAAAGCCTTCGCTCGTCACGCCATCTCCCAACAACGCACTACTGTCGGCCACAGCTTCATCAAGTTGGGCTGCAAGAGCATCATCATTAGTTGCTGTATCGACTTTCGCCGTATCTGTTTTTGCCTGACCTGCACTCTTGTTCTGCGCCATTGCCGGACTGAAAAGCAAGCCTGTCAGCAGCAACAGCATGGCAAAACATGCCATAAAATGTTTCATCTTTATTCCTGTTTTTTATATTTTCGTGAATATACGTCTTACGTTTTCTTCTGTCACTTGCGCCACCTTGTCGGCTGAAACACCATAAACCTCAGCCAATTTCTCCAATACCAAATGTACGAAAGCACTCTCATTACGTTCTCCCCGATGTGGAACAGGGGCCATATATGGGCTGTCTGTCTCTAAAACAATACGCTCCAAAGGAACTGAAGCGGGCAGGTCTTCACGCAAATGACTGCTCTTGAACGTCAAAACACCACCTATCCCAAGTGCAAATCTCTTGAATTGCAGCAGCTGTTCTGCCTCTTTCTGATTGCCCGTGAAACAGTGGAAGACACCTCCCGAGAGCCGACTTTCATACTTTTTCAGGATATGTACTAACTCATTCTGGGCCTTACGGCAATGTATCATCAATGGCAATTGCACCTCAACAGCCCACTCCACCTGCGCTTCAAAAGCCAACAACTGCTCCCGTTCAAATGTCCTGTCCCAATAAAAGTCAAGTCCAACCTCACCAATAGCAATGAAAGGAGCCTCATTGAAACGCGATTTCATTGCATCAAGCTGCATCTCCCAGTCGGCTTTTACTTCCTCGGGATGCAGGCCAATCATTGGGAAAGCATAGCCGGGAAACTGCCGACACACATCAAGGACGGTGTCAACAGACTTCAAGTCAATGGCAGGAATGAACACACGGCCCACACCTTGCTCCTTAGCCCTGCTGATTACATCGGGCAAATCGGCTTTGAATTCCTCGCCATCTAAATGTGTATGTGTATCTGTAAATGTCATTTTCAATAAATATGTTCCTCATTTCGGCGATAATAATAAATCACCCCATACTTCCGGCACTGTTCAAATTTCACCTCGGGTGGTTCATTCTGAAAGTGCGCCTCTATCTGATTCCACAGATTAAGAATGATTTCATCGACCTTAGGACGCAGCATCTGCACCTTATCAAGCGCTGTTTGAGTCTGCAACATCAGTTTCCGCTGCTGTTCATAAGCTTCACGAAAGATGTCGAAATGGGTTGACACCATGCTGATAGTAGGGTTATAGATAGCCCTTCCACCCTGCTTTAGTCGCGCTTTCTCACCTTCAATGATCTTCGGCCCCCATACAAGCAACCCTTCAGCCGACTTCAGATTAGCCGGCATTGCCTTTGCTTTTTCATCCAAACCATATAGCTTCAGCTGTGCTTTCCGTATTTCTCCACGCTCTACAGCCATGAGCAGAACCTGAATGAAATGCCCCACATACATTGCTGCATTGCGTTGAGGCTTCTCTACATACGGCGTTCTTCGCGTCTGTACTTTCAACTGAAGGGTATATTGGTCGACAGCAGTTTTCAGTTCGTTATAAGCCGGTTGTGCCGCATTGATAGTCTCCCAGTCTACAAACCGACCTCTCACCGTGTAGAGACTGTCGTTTCCAAGCAATGTCTTTAAGGCCTTAAGCCTGCTTGCATCCGTTTTAGGTAATCTTCTATAAGGCATTATCTGCTTCTCGGGATTGGTTCACTTAATTCTTCCGATGCATCATTTTCTGTGCATAAAGCCGAAGTTCGGCCTTACGTTCATCGCTCACTTGCACTGCATCAAGATACTTCTTACTCTCTTCAAAATAATAGGCAATCTTCTCAATTGCCAGTTTATCCACGCCCACCTTATTATATATAGCAGTCACAGCAGCCACTTTCTCATCGCTGTTGAACGTCTCTGCTTCCATCCAATGCTGCAGTTCACGCCGCTGTTCGGCATCAGCTCGGTTGTAAGCATTGATGAGCATGTAGGTTTTCTTATTGCAGATGATGTCTCCTCCGACTTTCTTTCCAAAGACTTTCGGGTCGCCATAAACATCAAGATAATCGTCCTGAAGCTGAAAAGCCAATCCAATTTGCTCGCCAAATTTATAGAGATTGTCCTGATCCTGCTTCGAGGCACCGGCCAAGATAGCCCCAATCTTCTGTGCACAAGCCAGCAGAACGCTCGTCTTGAGGCGTATCATCTCTATGTATTCGTCTTCAGTGACATCATTGCGCGTTTCGAATTCCATGTCATATTGCTGCCCCTCACCTATCTCCAAGGCCGTTTCCGTGAACGTATGAAGCACATCTGACAGATAAACAGGATTACACTTTGCCATGCGTTCATAGGCAAGAACCAGCATCGAATCACCGCTCAAGATAGCTGTGTTGGCATCCCATTTGCGATGAACTGTTTCATGTCCGCGCCTCATGTCAGCGTTGTCCATCAGGTCATCGTGCAACAATGTATAGTTATGATAGGTCTCTAAGGCGCAGGCCGGCATGAGAACAGACTCCACATCGTCCTTAAACAGACCGTAAGACAACAGCATCAGCACTGGCCGAATACGCTTTCCACCCATCGAAAGCACGTATTTCACGGGGTCATACAGGCCACTTGGCTTGCGATCATACTTCAGATTGTCTAAAAAGTCATTGACCTTTACTAATAATTCTTCAGCTTTCATTTTATAACTTAAAGTTTATCGGGATGGCAAACATCGTCCGACAAGGTTTGTTCTTCTCTATTCCCGGCTTCCATTTCGGCATCATCTTGACCACACGTAAGGCCTCCTGGTCAAGCAAAGGATCGATGCTTTTCTCTATTTTCTCATTCGTAACAGAACCGTCCTTATTGATGATAAACGACACAACTACTTTGCCTTCAAGCCTCTGGCGCTGTGCCAAAGCGGGGTAATGCAGGTTGCGTGTGAGCCATTTCATCAGCTCAACCATGCCTCCCGGGAACTCCGGCAGCTTCTCTACAATACGGAAATGCAGCGGATTATCATTCTCGTCAACAGCCACTTGCGATTGAGCAGCGGTAGAATTAGCATCATCCTGCGTGTTCGTACGCACGTTCTCACCGCCTACGCCCTGTGTCATATCACCATTGTCAGGACTGAGTTTCTCAGCCATTTGGGGCGTCTTGTCCACGGCTTTGAGTTTTTCGGTGACGGCATGTGTGGCCCCACTCGGTGCAACCGCTATCATATCCCTGACATCCATGGCCGGCATCAGCTCGATATCCTGGCTCACATCATCGGTCATGTCATTGTTGTGACTGTCATCAGCAGGCCCCGAGGTATATTCAAAGCCCACATAAAGCATGGCGAGCACTAACACTAAGCCCAACAGGAAATTAGTTGTTCGCTTGTGTTCTATGTCTGCACGATATGGCTTTTTTATTTCCATGCTATATGAAACACATTCACTCTCCACGCATCATGCAACATCTGAAAACTCTTTCTATAACTCATTGACTACCAACTGATTTCAGAACACCTTGCAATCTGCGTCATTTTACCGTGCAACTTGCGTCAGATTACACGCTCATCTGCGTCAGTTTGCACGGTAAAATGACGCAGATTGGAAACCCATTTCATGCTATATGAAATACAGTCTCTTTGGACTTATTCATTAACATGCTGTCAACGGTCTCACATTGTAAGGCAAAATTAATGCTTATATTTGAAAAAAACCGTATCTTTGTCGAATAATTAGGAAAATTAAATGAAAATAACTGCATTCGCACTTCTATTTAGTTTATGTGCAACTCCAGCCGTTGCGCAGGAAAGTCTGACGGGATATAACTTCCTCAGACTGCCCAACAGTGCCCATGGAGCAGCCCTCGGTGGCGACAACATCACACTGATTGAGGACGACGAATCGCTTATTTTCAACAATCCGGCCCTGCTTTCAAGTGTTTCAGATAAGACCATAAGCCTCAACTATATGAACTATATGCGTGGCGCAAACATGGCAAGTGCAGCCTTCAACCGCAATGTCGGCGAGCATGCTTCGTGGGCTGTTTCAGCGCAATATCTCAACTATGGCAAGATAAAAGAGGTGGATGAGAACAATGTGCAGACAGGAGAATTCTCGGCAAAAGACATCTCGTTGGCCGGCTATTTCTCGTATATGCTTACCGAACGGCTTGCAGGTGGCATTGCTGCGAAGTTGATAACATCATATATCAGCTCGTATAATTCCATTGCCATGGGCGTTGACTTGGGACTTAATTACTATGACAGTGACCACGAATGGAGCGTTTCGTTAGTGGCTAAAAACCTTGGAGGACAACTCAAAGCTTACGATGACCAGTTTGAGAAAATGCCTTTAGATGTTCAGCTTGGAGTAAGCAAAAAGCTCACAAACACCCCCATTGGGCTGTCTGCAACCCTTGTAGACATGAATCACTGGAACTACAAATTCATCGACCATTTGGTAGCAGGCATCGATGCACATCTGTCAGAAAGCATCTGGGTTGGCCTTGGATACAACTTCCGCAGGGCGCATGAGATGCGCATTACCGATACGTCCGGCGAAGAAAGTAGCCACGGGGCAGGCTTCAGTATGGGTGCAGGTTTGAACTTGGAGCGGTTCAAAATCAACCTCGCCTATGGCAAATATCACGTCAGCAACAATTCAATCATCATTAATATTGCTTATTCATTATGAAGAAAATAACCATTGCCATTGACGGATTTTCGTCATGTGGCAAGAGCACTATGGCCAAAGACTTGGCCAAGAAGTTAGGATATGTCTATGTAGATACCGGTGCCATGTATCGTGCCGTGACGCTTTATGCCATGAGAAATGGGCTTTTCAATGCCGATGGTAGCGTCAAGACGGCTGACCTTGAACGGCAGATGAGCAAGATTAACATAACATTCAAACTTAACAAGAGGGCCGAAAGACCCGATACTTACCTGAATAATGAACTTGTAGAAAACGACATCCGGACGCTTGAAGTGAGCAATCATGTCAGCCAGATTGCAGCAGTTCCTTTCATACGTGAAGCCATGGTAGCCCAGCAACAGCGTATGGGGAAAGACAAAGGTGTCGTGATGGACGGGCGAGATATCGGCACAACAGTCTTCCCCGAGGCTGAACTGAAAGTGTTTGTCACAGCTTCTGCCGAAGTAAGAGCACAGCGCCGATATGACGAACTCAAAGAAAAAGGCATGCCTGCTGACTTCAACGACATTCTGAAAAACGTGCAGGAGCGCGATTATATCGACAGTCATCGCGAGGTAAGTCCGCTTCGAAAGGCTCCCGATGCTATCGAACTCGACAACAGCCACATGACAATTGCCGAACAAAGTGCATGGCTCATGGAGCAGGTTGAACAGAAAATTGAGGCGTAAAAGGCTTATTTTACAGTGTAGCTTCTATTTAGTTCCTATCATATTAAGGACATAAATATTTGGAAGATGACAGAAAATAATCTATATTTGCAAAGACAACAAGAGCAGAACTGCAATGACACAATTGGTAATTACGATTAAAGACGATAAGATAATCCCCTACCTCAAGAAAGTTCTTGAAGCTATAAGCGGGGTCGTTAATGTCAAGACATGCAGTGAAAAAACTGAAACCATTGTCGATCCTGATACTGGTTGGGCACTGAATGACGACATTGTAAGTGACATTGTGGCCTACCGTTCAGGCAAAGACAAAGGATATTTGGCTAAAGATGCAGATGATTTATTTGCCCAATTGGATGCATGAGTTACATTATTCGCTATTCTTCAAACTTCAAGAAAGCATATAAACGTTGTAAGAAGAGAGGACTTGACATGTTATTACTAAAGGAAGTAATTCGAATTCTCTCTGAAGAAGGAAAACTTCCTCCTACATATCATGCCCATACTCTACAAGGAAAGTATAAAGATCTATGGGAATGTCATATCCAACCAGACTGGCTTCTTGTTTGGGAACAAAACGATAAAGAGTTTATTCTATACTTTCTCAGTACAGGAACACATAGTGATTTATTCAAAAAATAAGTTAAAATCTACGCAAAAACACACACTAATAAATCACATTTTGGCTTTTGAATAGTAACTGTTCACTATAGTACAAGTACAAAACAAACATATCTTCGCAAATCATTAATGCTCATATAGAGGCTCTCAATATAGAACTTTCACTATTCACAAACAGACTTCTCCCTGTCTTCAGAAACCTTTGATTTCCTTTCAGGAACTTACTTAACGGCTAAAAACTAAAGACAGGGAGAAGCATTTCTTGCATTTACTCGTTCACAATGACGCCACCACGCGGCTGAACCGTCACTTTCAATTGTCCGTTACGCCCCACTTTCTGACGCTTCATGCCTGGCGTGAGCCACAAAGAACCTGTCTTTTTCGGGCCATCTGCATACACATTGACTTCTTTTCCGGCAAACATCGGGAGATGAAGTGTCAAGGTAACAGGTTTCTCTTCAGCGCTGATAGCAGCAGCATACCACTTACCTTCCGTGGTTTGCCGAGCCACAGCAAAGTACTTTCCGGGGTAACCGGCAAGGAAACGGAGGTCTTTCCACGTTGTAGGGAGCTGCTTCAGCCAGTCTGTTTCGAAAGCAGGCAGACTTTCAAGTGCGTTCGGTGTCAGTGCCACACAGTTCACACTACACTGATTGGTGATGGCCGTTGCCATTTCAAAGATATCACCTGTGAACCGTTGATGACGACTCTTATTGTCCTTGCTCATATAGCGGTTCATCAGCACCCCACCCCAATCGAATGCTGCAACGGCATTTCTTGTAAACGGATACATGGTCAGTTCGAATGCTTCCTGCTTGGCATGATGTTCTGTGAAGTACACATTCTCACTCGCTAAAGCGGCTTCATTAGCCACAAAGTTAGGATACATACGCTCCCAGCCACGTGGCAATGTGCAGCCATGGAAGATGACTTGAAGTCCATAGTCATTGGCATCGCTGAGGATATCCTGGTAGAGTTGAAGCGTCTGTTGCTTGTCGCCACCGAAGAAATCAACCTTTATCGCCTTCACACCTATCTTCTTCATCCACGCCATGTCACGCTTACGGGCAATCGAATTGCTCATAACATTGCGCGGCCCCTGCGGTGCATCGTTCTCCGTTCCATTGCTGTTATACCACAACATGAGGCTCACACCCTTGCTTTGTGCATAACGTGAGAGTTCTTCAATGCGCTTTCGGCCAATCTGTTTGTCCCAAAGTGCATCCACAAGGATATATTCATAGCCCATCTTGGAAGCCACATCAATAAACTTTACCTGGTCATCATAGTTGCAACTTTCATCCATCCAAAGTATCCAACTCCATGTGTAGCGCCCCGGTTTACATTCATATTTCGCCTTATAAAGCGGTTCAACGACATCATAAGGGACGGTGGTTTCAACAATAGGTTGCAGCGAACGGCCTACCGTTATCGTGCGCCATGGTGTGCTTCCCGGTACAGGAATAGACGCAAACTCACTGCCAACACCGTTGTTTTCTCCTGCTTGCGGATAGGCAACATGATATCCCTTGCCAGGCTCATATTCGGAGAGTCGGCATCCGGGATAACTCGTTGTACCTGTTTCAGAGACAAGAACCCACGTGTTTTCTCTGCCGTTTGGAATGCGATAAAGACAGGGGAAAGTATATCCAACGCCATAGGTTGACTTGTCGGTCAAGCGTGCATCGGCGCGATATTCTTCCTCATAACTCGGCTTTGTGCGTTCCCAACCCGACATAGGCTGTATCTGTGGCGTGAGGAAAGTATGCGTTTCATCGGGGAAATTGAAACTGCTGGCCTCGCTATATACAACGCCACACCGTGGATTTTCACCCTTGGAAGGCAGCAAGGTGTAGCGATAAGCCACATCATGATTGCCTACAGAGAACGTCATCTGCAACGGGAAACCTTTTTCATTGACTAATTTCAACGTCAATTGAGTTGCTTCATAGTCCACATGTGCACGTTTTGTACGCGTCATATCGTATGCCTTATTCATCGCCTTTTCCGTGGCCTTAACGATTTTCATGCCTCGTGTGAAGTCGCCATAATCGGCTTTCAGTCCAAGCGCTGAAGGCTTCAGGACTTCTGTTCCGTCATAGAAAATCGCATAAGCAAGCTTTCCTCCTTCATCGTTGACCGAGAGTTTGAGCTTTTTGTCAGGTGAATAAACAGTGTGAACGTCGGCAAAGACCATTGCAGTGAGGCTCAATGCCCATGCCAATAAAAAGGTTTTCTTCATGTTATTACGTAAAAGTTGTTTTGCATTCACAAAGATAAGACAAAAGCAACAAACCACAAAAGCCAAGCGAAGAAAATCATCCGAATGACGAAACTAAGCGACAAAACGGAGAAGAAAAGACCTTACGAATGATGATTTTTTGTTGAATTCCTTGCTCGTTTTTAACACTTCAGAAGACCACCAAACAGAGAAAAACAGACGAAAAAACAGGAGTCAGTTTGCTTTTTCAAAGTTCTTTGTGTGCAATTTCATTCATGATGCGCTGTGATTTGACGCAAGTCATGCTGCTGTTTGCGTCAGATTACACCATGAAATGATGCAAGATATAAGCTGATTTGACGCAAATTGCAGTGTTTCTCAGCGTGATTATTCCCCATAATTTGACTTGGATTTTATAACCATCTGACTGTCAATATGTTGTAAAACCGTAAAAAACAGCACCTATTTGGAACGAAAAAGCCTCCTGTTTTGAATTCACTGATTTAACAAGCACAACTGTAAACATTAATGATAAGATTTAACATATCATCCGCCTCCTGCTATTTCATCATGACTTTCAACACATCGGAGAGTATGTTTCCTATCATTTCTCCTTGAAACAGAGCATAGACTATATGGCAAAGAAAAAGCCCCGACTCAACGTCGAGGCCTATTTCTTTTTGAAATGTTTCAGTAGTTTATTCTTAAGAAGTTATGAGTTTATTGAAAATCTGTATTGTTTCCATTATCAATCTGGGGCAAAGATAGGCAAAAGTTTCAATGAGTTAGCATGAAACGAAACAAATCATGCAAATAATTACGTAAACGTTTGCGGCAAAAAGTCTATCTGCATGAAGTGTCACCTCATAGCTTTTCGCACGCGGAAAGAATTGAACTCCTGCATAACTTTCTTACAGTCATTCGATGAATTATCGTGCTAATTTATTAAATTTGCACCATATTGTATATATAAACAAAGCTGATGAAAGAATTTGTAATCTCTGAAGTCAAGGCCGAAACAGCCATTTTGGTGGGTTTAATCACCAATAACCAGTCGGAAGCCAAGACAAAAGAATACTTAGATGAACTCGAATTCCTTGCTGACACGGCAGGGGCCGTGACCGTGAAGCGCTTCACTCAGAAGGCAAACGGCCCCAGTGCGGTGACTTATGTGGGTAAAGGTAAGTTGGAAGAAATCAAGAATTATATCGAAACTTGCGAAGAAAACGAAGAGCCTATAGGTATGGTTATCTTCGATGATGAGCTTTCTGCCAAGCAAATCCGCAACATAGAAAACGAGTTGAAGGTAAAGATACTCGACCGAACCTCGTTGATTCTCGACATATTTGCAATGCGGGCACAGACTGCCAACGCTAAAACACAAGTGGAATTAGCCCAATATCGTTACATGCTTCCACGCTTGCAACGACTTTGGACGCACTTGGAAAGACAGGGAGGTGGCTCTGGTTCGGGTGGAGGTAAAGGCTCTGTGGGACTTCGTGGCCCTGGAGAAACACAACTTGAAATGGACCGTCGTATCATTCTTCAGCGCATCACGCTGCTCAAACAGCGCCTCGCGGAGATTGATAAGCAAAAGGTTACCCAGCGAAAGAACCGTGGACGAATGATCCGTGTGGCGCTCGTGGGCTACACGAATGTGGGCAAAAGCACCATCATGAACCTGTTGGCAAAGAGCGAAGTGTTTGCCGAAAACAAACTGTTTGCCACGCTTGACACCACCGTTCGCAAGGTTGTTGTCGACAATCTGCCTTTCCTGCTGGCTGACACGGTAGGTTTCATTCGCAAACTCCCCACAGATCTCGTTGATTCCTTCAAGAGTACACTCGACGAAGTGCGCGAGGCTGACGTGCTGTTGCATGTGGTTGACATCTCACATCCCGACTTTGAAGAGCAGATACAGGTAGTGGAAAAGACACTTGCCGACTTGGGTTGCAGTGACAAACCCTCGATGATTATCTTCAACAAGATTGACAACTATCATTGGGTAGAGAAAGATGAAGACGACCTTACGCCCGAAACGCGCGAGAATATCACATTAGAGGAACTGAAAAAGACATGGATGGCACGCCTCAATGATAACTGCCTGTTCATCAGTGCCAAGGAGAAAATGAACATAGATGAGTTCCGAAGTACCCTATATAAAAAGGTGAGAGAGCTTCATGTGCAGAAATATCCCTACAATGACTTCCTATATCCGGAGGTGGAATAAACCACATTACCCCGGTAATCGTAATTAAGGATAATGAACAATGAATTATGAATGAACATCATGCGACAACTTACAGATGAAGAAATAAGAGTTCTTGAAGACCGAAACTGCTGGGCTGAGGACTGGACAAACGTGCATGTATCAGATGATTTCAAGCCGAATTACATGCACCGGGTAATGCTTTACGGTGAGATTTCTATCGGCGACTTCGACAAGAACATTGAAGTGAGCCGTGGTTTCCTCAAGCATTCGGGCATCAACAACGCCACGTTGCGCAACGTAAGCATTGGTGATAACTGCCTGATTGAGAATATCGGCGGCTTCATCAATAACTACACGATTGGTGACGACTGCTATATCAGCAACGTAAGTGCTATGGAAACCACCGACGGGGCTACCTATGGCGAGGGTAATCTCATCTCCGTGCTCAATGAAGTTGGCGATGGGAACGTGATACTTTTCAGCGACTTGAACAGTCAGTTTGCTGCTTTCATGGCAAAACACTTCGGCGACAAGCCCCTCAAAGATGCCATTCGGCGCCTCATCAACGAAGAGATTGCCCGCAAACGCCACGACCAAGCCTACATCGGAAACCATGTAAAGATTGTCAACACCAAGGAAATTACGAACACGGTTGTCTATGATGACTGCGAAATCAATGGCGCTGCACGCCTCAGCGACTGTACTATTCTGAGTTCACCTGCTTCAAGCGTGTATATCGGTACAGGCGTTATCTGCGAGAATTCGATTATCAGTGAAGGCTCAAGCATTATCAACAGCGTTAAAATTCAAGACTGCTTTGTGGGCGAAGCCTGTCAGATCAGCAACGGATTTACGGCATCTTCAAGTGTGTTCTTTGCTAATTCTTACATGAGTAATGGGGAAGCTTGCGCCGCATTCTGCGGGCCTTTTACGGCCAGTCACCATAAAAGCAGCTTGCTTATTGGCGGTCAGTTCTCTTTCTATAACGCTGGAAGTGCAACGAATTTCAGCAATCATGCCTACAAAATGGGGCCTATGCACTACGGCATTTTGGAGCGAGGAACGAAGACAGCCAGCGGTGCTTATGTGCTCATGCCGGCCTATATCGGAACTTTCTCCGTGTGCTTTGGCAAGCTGATGTATCATCCCGACACGCGCAATCTGCCGTTCTCTTACCTCATCGCTTACGGCGATACGATGTATCTTTCGCCAGGAAGGAACATCACAACCGTAGGTCTTTACCGCGACATTCGCAAGTGGCCGAAGCGTGATGTGCGTCCTGTGGGCAGCCAAAAGAGCATCGTCAACTTCGATTGGCTATCTCCTTTCTCCGTCGGAGAGATAGTAAAAGGAAAGCAAATCCTTGAGAAACTGCTCGATGCCAGTGGCGAGAATGTCACCACTTACACCTATCATAACTATGTGATCAATGCAAGTTCGCTCAACAAGGGCATCAAATACTACGATATTGCCCTGCGTATCTATATGGGAGCCGTGCTGAAACGAGTCATCAAGAAATGTGGAACAGTTGAACCTCCGACGACAACTGTCGGGCTTGGAAAATGGAATGACCTCAGCGGACTGCTGCTTCCGGAGAGTGAAGAGATGCGACTGATTGACGATATCAAGAGCGGAGAGATTGAAACCATACAGGAAGTGACTGACCGTTTCAAGGAAATCAACTGCAATTACCGTGAATATCAGTGGGCTTGGACTTATCAGATGATACTTGACTACTATCATCTTTCAGAGATTACTGACGCAGATATTGAGCGAATTCGCGAGGACTATGTGCGTGCCCGACGTGCATGGATTGCCGAAATACGTAAAGATGCCGAAAAAGAATACGCCATGGGAGATGTTGAAAAGCATGTACTTGATGACTTCATCCACAACCTTGACCACGAAATTGATTTTGAAAACTAAAAGAATATGAGACTAAAAACGATTTTATTCACATTGGCTTTGACCGCAATCTCATCAGTTTCGGCCAAAGACTACCACTTCACGACCGTCAAAGGTGACGCGATGCAGACGCGCATCTACACCCTTGACAACGGCTTGAAAGTGTTTATGAGTGTCAACAAAGCGCAGCCGAGACTGCAAGCCAACATTGTAGTCCGCACGGGATCACGCAATGATCCGGCCGAAACTACAGGCTTGGCACACTACTTGGAGCATCTGATGTTCAAGGGAACACAACAGTTTGGCACCACAGACTACGCCAAGGAAAAGCCTTATCTCGACGAAATTGAGCGACGTTATGAGCACTATCGCACGCTCACTGACCCTGCACAACGCAAGAACGCCTATCATGAAATCGACTCAGTGTCGCAACTTGCCGCCCGATATAACATCCCGAATGAATATGACAAGCTCATGGCGAGCATCGGATCTGAAGGAAGTAACGCCTACACAAGCAACGATGTGACCTGCTATGTGGAGAATATTCCATCGAATGAAATCGCAAATTGGGCACGCATTCAGGCCGACCGCTTCCAGAATATGATTATCCGCGGCTTCCATACTGAGCTTGAAGCCGTCTACGAAGAGAAGAACATATCCATGGGAAGCGACGGAAGTAAGGAGTATGCTGCCCTTTGGAAGCTCCTCGCTCCTACGCATCCATACGGCACCCAGACCACAATCGGTGAGCAAGAGCACTTGAAAAATCCTTCAATCGTCAACATCAAGAACTATTTCCACCGCTATTATGTGCCCAATAATGTGGCTATCGTGCTTGCAGGCGACTTCAATCCAGACGCCGTTATCGCAATCATCGACCGATACTTCGGCAGCTGGAAGCCCAGCAAACAGCTTTCCCGACCCGAGTTCGAGGCCCAAAAGACCATTACGAGTCCACGCGATACCACCGTCATCGGACTTGATGCAGAAAACATAATGATGGGTTGGCGCTTCAAAGGTGCCAATCAGTTGCAGAATGACACGCTTGATATCGTGAACCGTATGCTTTCGAACGGCAAGGCCGGACTCCTTGACATCAATATCAACCAGCCCATGAAAGCCATGGAAACAGGCACATATCTTGCTGATCTTCACGACTATTCAACGCTTCTTATCGAAGGAATTCCCCTTCAAAACCAAAAGCTTGACGACCTGAAAGACCTCATCTTAGGCGAGATTACCAAGCTGGGACGCGGTGAATTCAGCGATGATCTGCTGCCGGCTGTGCTTGCCAACAAGAAACTTCAATACTACAAGTCGCTCGACAGCAATCAAAAGCGCGTCAGCATGATGGTAGATGCTTTCGTCAACGACAAGCCATGGACTGATGTCACACAGCAGATAGAGCGCCAGGAAAAGCTTACCAAGCAGGACATCATAGACTTTGCACGCCGTCATCTGCGCACGGATAACTACGCATGTGTCTATAAACAGATGGGCACCGACACCACCTTGAAGAAGATTGAGAAGCCTATCATCACCCCAATTCCTGCAAACCGCGAGTTTGAAAGCAAGTTCCTCAACGAAATCCGCACGGCAAAAACAGAGCCGATACAGCCTGTGTTCGTGGATTTCAAGAAAGAACTTACATTCTCAAACACAAAGTCTCGCCTGCCTCTGATTTACAAGAAGAATACTGACGACGGCATTTTCGACCTCGTTTTCCGCTATGATTTCGGCTACACTGCCAACAAACTCTACAACACCGCCTTTGATTATCTCGACTATATCGGCACCAACGACATGACCGTTTCACAAATCAAACAGGCTTTCTACAAGCTTGCCTGTAAATATTATGCCGTCATGGACCAGCGCACACTAAGCATCTATCTCACCGGTCTCAATGAAAACATGCCGCAAGCACTGCAACTTTTAGAAAAGATCATGCATCAGGCAAAGGCTGACAAGGCCTCTTGGAGCCGCTATTGCGACATGGTTGAGAAGGCACGCAACGATGCAAAGACCGATCAGAAGGCTAATTTCAATGCACTTTGGGACTATGCTATCTATGGGAAATACAATCCGACGCGCGACAAAACCCCTGTAAAAGACCTGCGGACCATGGATCCACAGCAGCTCGTTGACATGCTTGCACAACTTGGAAAGATGCAACACACCGTGTTATACTACGGCGCATCCGACCTCAAGCAGCTCGACAAACTGCTCACCAAGGAGCATCCTACACCTGCAAAATGGGCACCCATGCCTGTCAACAAGCCCTATAAGCCACAGCTGACGGCACAAAACGAAGTGCTCATTGCCCCATACGACGCCAAGAACATCTATCTCAGACAGTATAACAACGAAGGGAAGACATGGTCGCTTGCCAAAGCTCCCGTTGAAACCCTATTCAACCAGTACTTCGGCGGAGGCATGAACACAGTGGTTTTCCAGGAACTTCGCGAGACACGTGCACTGGCTTACAACGCTTATGCCATGTATAAACGTCCTGAATATAAGGACGATTCGGAAAGCTTCTTCACGCATATCATCTCACAAAACGACAAGATGGGCGACTGCATCAAGGTCTTCAACGAGATTGTCGACAGTATGCCGCAGAATGAAGCAGCGTTTGATTTGGCCAAACAAAGCCTCACGAAATCCATTCAAAGCGAACGAACAACGAAGTTCAACATCTTCCAACGCTATCTGTTCCTCAAGCAATTGGGCCTTGACCATGACTACATGCAGGACATATATGCCGCATTACCGAAGCTTACCTTGCAGGACATTGTCAGCTTCGCCCGTCAGAACATTGCCCATAAGCCTTATCGTTATGCCGTTCTTGGCAATGAAAAGAACCTCGACATGAAAGTACTTGAAAAGATAGCCCCCGTGAAACGCCTCACGACGGAAGACATCTTCGGAGAGTAAAAGGCTGAGAAAACTAAAAGGTAAAAGAATGGAAAAGCAATCTTTTGCCGAAAAATAAGATACAACTTCTGTTAAAGGGATATGCTTCATCCATTGAAACATATCCCTTTTTCCTGCTTTCAATGTGGCATCATGTTTCAATCCAGTGACAGCAGACCTTGAGAATAACAAGGAATTAATCAAGAAGCGAATGATATGTTAAATCTTGTCATTAATATTTACAATAGTACTTGTTAAATCAGTGAATTCAAAACCAAAGTCTTTTTAGTTCCAAATAAGTGCTGTTTTTTACGGTTTCGCAACATATTGACAGTCATATTGTTATGAAATTCAAGTCAGATTATGGGGAATAATCACGCTGAAAAACACTGCAATTTGCGTCAAATCAGCTTGTATCTTGCATCACTTCATGGTGTAATCTGACGCAAACAGCAGCATGACTTGCGTCAAATCACAGCACATCATGAATGAAATTGCACATCAAGGACTTTGAACGCAGGAGATAACGCCCATTTTTCTGCTTTTTATTTTCTATTTGGTGATGCTCTGAGATGTTAAAAACAAGACATTAAGTTTACATTATCAAGCCATGCAAATGGCTCGTATATTCCACTTTAAGCATTCTCCTCATCATGAAAGGAGCTGTATATTGCATGGTTTCCTTTCGCAAAATCCGGAAAAAGATGCGTACGAAAAACGTGAAATTCGCTGCGAATTACACATATTTTTTATACCTTTGCAACTATCAAGCAATGAGAAATTCGAAACAATATCATAAACAAAAAACATTATGGCAAATAAAGTTGAATTCAAGTATGCACCGATGTTTCAGGTTGGAAAGGACGACACGGAATATCGTCTTCTGACAAAAGAGGGTGTAACAACAAGCGAATTTGAAGGCAAGCAGATTGTGAAAGTCTCAAAAGAAGCCTTGACTCTTCTTGCACAGCAGGCTTTTCACGATGTTGAGTTCATGCTGCGTCGCGCACACAACGAGCAGGTTGCTGCCATACTTAGCGACCCGGAAGCCTCTGAAAACGATAAGTATGTAGCACTGCAGTTCCTCCGTAATGCCGAAACTGCAGTCAAAGGCATACTTCCTTTCTGTCAAGACACGGGTACGGCCATTATCCATGGCGAGAAAGGTCAGCAGATCTGGACCGGTTTTGAAGACGAGGAAGCGCTCTCACTCGGCGTCTACAACACCTTCACTGAAGACAACTTGCGCTATTCTCAGAATGCTCCGCTCAACATGTATGATGAGATTAACACCAAATGTAACCTGCCTGCGCAGATTGATATCGAAGCAACAGAGGGTGCAGAGTATCGTTTTGTCATGGTAGCTAAAGGTGGTGGCTCGGCCAACAAAACCTACTTCTATCCTATGACAAAGGCAACTATCCAGAATGAAAGCACACTTCTGCCCTTCTTGGTGGAGAAAATGAAGAGCTTGGGAACCGCAGCCTGCCCTCCATATCATATTTGTTTCGTCGTAGGTGGAACCTCCGCAGAAAAGAACTTGCTTACCGTTAAGCTCGGATCTATCAAGTATTACGATAATCTTCCTACCACCGGAGACGAGACCGGGCGTGCTTTTCGCGACATAGATCTTGAAAACAAGCTGCTCAAAGAGGCGCACAAGATTGGTCTCGGTGCACAGTTTGGCGGCAAAGCGCTGGCACATGACATCCGCGTTATCCGTCTTCCACGCCATGGTGCAAGCTGTCCTATCGGTATGGGAGTGAGTTGTTCGGCCGACAGAAACATCAAAGCAAAGATCAATGCGGACGGAATCTGGCTTGAAAAGATGGATACTAACCCTTCAGAACTTATCCCCGAAGCATACAGAAAGCCTGGAGAAGGCGCTAAGGGCATAGAGATTGACTTAGATAAAGGCATGGATGCCGTGCGCGCAGAGCTTACAAAGTATCCTGTTTCAACGCGTGTCAGCCTTAAAGGAACAATCATTGTGGCACGTGATATAGCCCATGCAAAACTTAAAGCGCGTCTTGATGCAGGCGAAGATCTGCCGCAATACATGAAAGATTATCCTGTTCTATATGCTGGTCCGGCCAAGACTCCGAAGGGATATGCCTGTGGTTCGATGGGGCCGACTACTGCCAACCGCATGGATCCCTATGTAGATGAGTTCCAAGAACACGGCGGTTCTCTCGTCATGATAGCCAAAGGCAACCGCACTCAAGTTGTAACAGATGCCTGCAAGAAGCATGGTGGCTTCTATTTAGGTACGATTGGCGGTGTTGCTGCAGTGCTTTCACAGAGCAGTATCAAGAGTATTGAATGCGTAGAATACCCGGAATTGGGCATGGAAGCCGTATGGAAGATACGCGTTGAAGACTTCCCTGCTTTCATTCTTGTTGATGATAAAGGCCACGATTTCTTTAAGGAACTGAAGCCGTGGACACCTTGCGACTGCAAGAAATAAAGCCAACTTAAAATCTCCCTCATTCTGTTTTCAAAATCATGAAGCACGAGGAGAAGAGTGATTGTGGGCAGAAACGCATACATTATATAATAAGGTGAACCTTGCAATGATACCAAGTATCGGTTGCAAGGCTCGCTTTATATATCCTTGATAAATACAGATGCACTCTCTTGAAGAATGGCTACAAGAGATTTACAAACAAAAAAAGACCCGTCATCCCGACGAGTCTTTCTCTCTTATAGCTACCACTATAATTTCATCTTAAGTGATACTTAATTATCATTTGGACTTATATGAGTATAATCGTTTAATTAGTCGCGCACCTACATGAGTTGAATTTTATTGTTGCAAAAGTACACATATTTCCTTATATAAGCCTTGTCAAAAAGGTATGTAAATTTTCCTTTTATGTATGAAATCACTGAAATAGAGATAAAAAAGGGCATTTTAGCTACCTTTTTGGGATAAAATACTGTTTTTCCACTTACGAAAAATGTTAAAATATAACAAAGTAAGCCTGATATGTCCTTATTATTCGTACCTTTACGACTACAATATCAAGCATCAATTATGGAAAGCAACAAGAACAAAATGCCCACGATTGCATCACTGAAAGAACTGACCGAATTGCTACAATCTACGGAATACAAAACTTTGGGAGACCATGTTGTCACCTCAGACTATATGGCTTTCACCGATTGCAGTCCTTTCTTTCAAGCAATAATAGCGGCCAATGCGCCCATTCGCATGGAATGTATGCGTGTTGCTATCGTCAAACAAGGTTCTTGTTGCCCTGTAGTAAACTCGCGTCCCTATGCTTGCGAGCCTGGAGATATGATTTTCATCAACTGGGGAAGTGTGCTCGATGACGACAGCTTTGCACCCGACACACGGTTTGAAGGCTTTGCTCTAACCGAGGAATACCTGCGTCAACTCTTCGGATTGGATATTCCCACAATGCTCAAAAACCCGGGACTTTGTTTCAAAGTCCACCTAAGCGAGGAAGAAAGTAAGGTTTACAAGTGCTATCTCGATACGATCATGAGCCTCTCAAAACTACCTACCGGCGACAAAAACAAAGCACTCAATGCTCTGTTTGTCGCTGCACTCAACTTCGCCGAAATGCTTTATGACCAAGACTTTGTAGCCCCACAGAAGAATTGGTCGTTGGGTAAACAGCAGACCGAGGCTTTCATTCAATTGGTTAATCAAAAGGCACATACCGAACATGAGCTTTCGTTTTATGCTTCTACGCTCTGCATGTCTAACCACCACCTCAGTATGGTCGTGAAACGTGAAACGGGAGAAACGGCCAAAACATGGATTGACCGAGCCACCATTTCAGCAATCCAGGCGGAGTTACGCTATTCCAACAAAACACTCACCCAACTCGCCAACGAATTCAATTTCCCTTCACTCAGCAGCTTCTGCAAGTTTTTCAAACGCCACATAGGACTTTCACCACGACAATACAGAGCGGAAATTTAAGGACAAGAAACAAGCTGTTGTTTCGGATAAAACAACAAAATCCATAAAAAGATTTGCATAATTAAATGCTATTCACTACCTTTGCAGGCGTCTTCAACATTGCGTTGACGACACAACACACGGGGTGCTACCGCGTTTGCGGATGCTGAGAACAGACCCATGGAACCTGAAACGGATAATGCCGACGCAGGGAAGAGATTATTCCACGAGTTCATTTTTAAGACCATCTGATGCATAAAAGCAATGCAGAAACCTCGATGTTGTTGGGAAAGAAATCGAGATTATTCATTAATAAAGCTTCAAAATGAACAGAAAACCAAAAATGCTGATGGCCGCTTTGATAGCAGTGAGCCAGAGTTATGCAGCAAAGGAGTCCATCGACACACTCAAGACCTATGAGTTACAGAATGTACAAGTCACATCAACTCGTGCAGGAAAGCATACTCCCATGGCCTTTTCAACGCTCAATAAAGACCAAATCAAGAAGATTAATCATGGTCAGGATATTCCTTTTCTGCTTTCTCTCACGCCGAGTGTAACCACAACAAGCGATGCAGGAAACGGTATTGGCTACACTTCCTTGAAAGTACGTGGCACCGACCCGAGCCGTATCAACTTCACCGCTAACGGCATTCCTGTGAATGATGCAGAGAGTTCGCAAGTGTTTTTCGTTAACATGAGCGACTTCATGTCAAGCGTAAAAGACCTTCAGATACAGCGAGGTGTGGGCACATCTACCAATGGAAGCGCTGCATTTGGTGCCACTGTGAACATGCAGACAGATGCTCCTTCGCTCTATCCTTACTTGAATTTCAATGCTTCTGCAGGCAGTTACGCCACGCATAAAGAGAGTTTGCGCTTCGGTTCGGGCCTTTTGGGAAACCATTGGAGCTTTGACGGCCGCCTCTCCAATATCGCCAGCAACGGTTATATAGAGCGTGCTGCGAGCCAACTGAACTCCTATTTCCTGCAAGGTGCCTATACCGGAGACAACACACTCGTGAAACTGCTCACTTTCAACGGCATAGAAAAGACCTACCACGCTTGGGATTACGCCACAAAAGAGCAGATGGAGAAGTATGGAAGACGCTATAATCCATGCGGAGAATACAAGGATGCAGACGGCAATACACGCTACTATGACAACCAGACTGACAACTATCACCAGCAAAACTACCAGCTTATCTGGAACCAGTTGCTTGGTGACAGGTTCAATTTCAACGTAGCCCTGCACTACACGGCAGGCTTCGGCTACTATGAACAGTATATGGTGGGACAGAAACTTGCCAAGTATGGACTCACAACCACAAACTTGAAATCAGATCTTATCCGTCGAAAGAACTTGCGAAATGACTTCTTTGGTGGCGTATATGCCTTGAATTACAAGCACAACCAACTTGAAGCATCGCTCGGTGGAGCCATAAACCATTATAACGGACGCCATTTCGGAACCATTGTCAGCGTGATTAATCCCACTGTTGCCAACTATCCCGATAACGAATACTATAGAAACAAGGCCGAAAAAAACGAAAACAGCATCTACGGAAAGCTGAACTATGAACTCGTCAAGGGCCTCAACGCCTATGCAGACCTGCAATATCGCTACATCAGATACCGCATAGAGAATCCCGAAGACAAATACACGACCGCGCATTCTGCGGGTTGGCGTTATGACGAACGCTACAAATTCCTCAATCCCAAGGCTGGACTTTTCTGGCAAATCAACCCTAACCATGCTGTATATGGCTCGTGGGCACTCTCTCATCGCGAGCCTGTGCGCAACGATTTCGAGGGAAATCCCTCCCCAAAGCCACGTGCTGAGCGCATGAACGACTGGGAGTTGGGCTACAAGTACCAAGGAGTGAAGTTCAGTGCAGGCCTTAATCTCTACTATATGGCCTACAAAGACCAGTTTGTTCTCACCGGAGAGCGAAACGCTATCGGTGAGATGATCCACCGAAATGTAGGGAGTTCCTATCGCGAAGGCGTTGAATTGCAGGCTGCCTGGAAGCCCATGAGCTGGTTTCGCTGGGACATGAACACCACATTGAGCCGTAACCGCGCGAAAGACTGGACGGTAAAGAGCGATAACAATAAGTCACTCAACTTCGGAACTACCCACCTCAGCTTCTCGCCCGACCTCATTTTCAACAACATTTTCACCTTTGACTATCGCGGTTTTGAAGCATCTGTGCAAAGCCAATACGTCGGAGAGCAGTATATGACCAATGACAACAACCGCAATCTCATGCTTGATGCTTACTTCATCACTAATCTTGACCTGAGTTACAGCTTTAAGATGAAGTCGGTGAAAGCCATTACTGTAGGCGCAACGATATACAACCTATTCTCCGAAAAGTATTTCACAAACGGCTATGCCAGCGCAGGCTATGATGACAACGGAAAGGAAACTAAGACAGAATCAGCCTATTCTCCACAGGCACCCATTCACTTTCTGGCGCATTTAAGCATTACCTTCTGATATGACAGCATACTTATCACTCCACTGGCTCGATATTCTGACTACGCTCTTAGGTCTCACCTACATCGTATTGGAGTATCGGGCAAGCATCTTTCTATGGCTCGTGGGCATCGTGATGCCCCTGCTTGACATCTGGCTTTACTTCAGTCACGGTCTCTATGGCGATGCAGCTATGGCCGTTTACTATACGGGAGCCGCACTCTATGGCTATGCCGTGTGGCGCTTCGGCCGTAAACATGGACAGCAACAAGGGCAGGCTTTGCCCATCACCCACATGCGCCGACGCCTCTATCTGCCTGCAACAGTGTTCTTTTTCGTGGCCTGGGGCGTCACCTACTGGGTGTTGCGAAGCTTCACCAACTCTACCGTTCCACTGCTTGATGCTTTTACCAATGCCCTGAGTTTCGTTGGTTTATGGGCTTTGGCACGCAAATATATCGAGCAATGGGCTTTCTGGCTCGTGGTAGATGTCATCAGTTGCTATCTCTACATCGTCAAAGGAATTCCTTTCAAAGCCGGACTTTATGGCTTATATGTGGTGATTGCCGTGGCCGGATACTACAAATGGAAACAAATGATGCAACAACAACATGAACAACTATCCGCTCATCAACAGTGAAACTCACTTCGACATGGTCATCGTGGCCAATGGTTCCTACCCCGAAAACGAGGTAGGCCAAACCATTATTCGCCATGCCCGACACCTCATCGCATGTGATGGCGCAGCCTTATCACTCATTGACCATGGCATTCGTTCTGAGCAAATGACGGTGGTTGGTGACGGAGACAGTCTGTCGGCAGAACTGAAAACACGATTGAATTTCTTCCACATGGCCGAGCAAGATGATAACGATTTAACCAAAGCCACACGCTATGCAACCACGCTTCCGCACATCCAAGAGGGCAGCCGGATTGCTTATTTAGGGGCTACAGGCAAGCGCGAAGACCACACATTAGCCAACATTTCGCTCATGATGCGCTATTATTCAGAGTTTCACCTGCAGCCCGTCATGATTACAGCCCAAGGATATTTCATCCCCACCCAAGGCAACAGCACCTTCAAAACGTTTGCCCGGCAACAGGTAAGTATCTTCAATTTCGGGTGCAAGCAACTGAAAAGCAAAGGTCTTGTATGGGATTCTTTCGCCTATGATGCGCTATGGCAGGGCACACTTAACGAGGCACAAGGAGATGAAATCAGTTTCCTGGCCGACGGGCCTTACCTTGTTTACCTTACATTTGAGGGCAAACGAAAATGCCAAAGCAATAGACAAGGAAAATAATCTGCGTCAGACTGAAAGTTTCTGCAAAGTGAAAATCACACCTGTTTTTGTAAAGATTATCACCTGTTTTTTAACATCTCAAGACACCACCAAATAGAAATGAAAATCTACTTTCAGCACGGATGTGAGGCCATTTCTGTCTATCAGCTCTCTTGTTTTTATCTTCTTTTGTTGTCATTTCAGTCAGTTCACCGCATAAACTCATAGACTTGACTTCGTATGATGATGCAAATGGCAAGATAATCTGACGCAGATGACGATATGTTTTGATGCAAATTGCACTGTTTTTCAACATGATTTCATGTTGCTTTTTGCATTGAAAACCATAATCAACTGATATCCAACGCATTACAAAATCATAAAATACAGCGCATATTCAGCGTGGGGAAGGACTTCATTTCAAATACGCGAGTATAGCGAGAGCAATTGTAAATATCCTTGAAATGAATTAACACATCATCCGCTTCATGGAATTATAGCTCATGAAATGCAGCACATACAATCCTCATTAACGAAAAAAGTCCCTGATACAGAGTATCAGAGACGCTTTCACTTTATATAAATAAATACTTTGAAAACTATTCTTCTTACCTTTTTCTTACGACATACAACGACAGGAAACGACAGGAATTCAAGACTTTAACTTAAAAGAAACTTCGATAGAATTCACTTCCTCCTTGAACGAACTGTCTACTTTCAAGCGGTTTTCTACCTGTGCACAACTATGAATTACTGTGGAATGATCACGGTTTCCGACAAGACGGCCGATGCGAGATGCAGGCATCTTGGTATATTTCTGGGCGAGATACATCGTCACTTGGCGGGCAATCACGAGATCATGCTTGCGACTCTTGCTGTTGACAGCACTCAAAGTAACGCTGAAATGATTGCATACCGTGTCGAGAATTTCGTCAACTGTGAGCGGATTGTCATCCACTTTCACCGCCCGCTTGATGACTCTTTCGGCCAAACGCATGTCAACATTGCTGTTGTAAACTACGCTGTAAGCCAGCAATGAATTGACAACGCCTTCAAGATCACGCACACTTCCATTGGCTGTTGAGGCTATGAAACGGATGACTTCATCGGGAATATGCAGGCCATCGCGACGGATTTTAGCCTTCAGAATGTCGGTACATAATTCCACATTCGGCTTCTCCAACTCTGCAATAAGCCCACAGGAGAAACGTGTGAGCAGTCGTTCGTTCATGCCTTTCAGGTCGACCGGCGGACGATCGCTTACTAAAAGTATGCGTTTTCCATTGCGGAAGAGATGGTTGAAGATATGAAAGAAAGTGTCTTGTGTCTTGGTTGCATTGACCCACTCCTGGATATCATCGACAATCAACATGTCAATCGTCTGATAAAAGCGAATGAAGTCGTTGATAGAACTGTGGAGATTGGCGTCTACAAACTGCGATTGGAAGAGGCGTGCACTAATGTAAAGCACGCGCTTTTCAGGATAAAGCTGCTTGCAACGGAGGCCGATAGCATTGATAAGATGGGTCTTTCCACAACCGGAAGGGCCATAGATGAACATCGGGTTGAACTGCGGTTGAGACGGATGTTCAGCGATAGAAAGCCCCAAACTGCGTGCTAATTTGTTGCTGGTTCCCTCAACATAATTCTTGAAATTAAGGTGGGGATCAAGCTGAGTGTCTATATCGGCAGCCTTGTCTACGTCCATAGGCGAAGGCGACTGATTGGCCCCGCTGCGCTCTTTGCGTGGTTCAGCATCTGTTGGATCGGCTTCTAAGTCTTGAGTCAGCTTGTGTTCCTTGTCTGTAACAACGCGATAAGTGAGCTGTGCACCCTCACCAAACGAGCGATAGAGCACGGTTTTGAGTAGGTTCAAGAAGTTCTCTTCCAAATACTCATACACAAACAAGCTGGGTACTTGAACTAAGATAGTCTTCGTTGCTTCGTTGTAATGCTCAAAGACAATAGGTTTGAACCAGGTTTCAAATTGCTGTTGCGTCACGTTCTGCCTGATGAGCGCAAGCGATTTGCCCCAACGGTTATCAGGACTCACTTTCATTTATCATTTAAGATGTATAATAATGTATGTCTTTCGACTCTTTTTTACGTCGTGATTGCAAAGATAGTAAAAGATAATCAAAATGACAAATCTATCTGATGAATGTTTTCTGATAAAATGAGTTAAATCACTCATACATGTGAACTTACGCATATTATCAATTTATTTGCCTCTTTACAGACTTGCAGATATATAAGGTCTTGATTTCAAATGGATTATCTTAGGTTCTGAATAAAGTCATATGATTTGGTGAAACATTTGAGAATATGTCTGTATGAAGCATATAAAAACGGCTTTCGGGTATGCCCAAAAGCCGTGAAACATTTATCTTTACAATTTAGACCATTTTTAATTTAACTGCAATCTCTTATTTTTCTTTTCTTCCAAAGACAGAGAAATGCACATAACGTTTGGGATGTTGCCGCACATTTATCAACAAAGAGTCGGCACTGCGCATGGTCTTGTTCATATTGTTATACAGTGTCGGATCGTGCATCAGCAGGCCCAAAGAGCCTTCCCTGCTATTGAGTTGATGGGTGAAATCCTTGAGATTTGCTATTGTCTGGTCTACTTGTGACATCGTTCCTGCTACATCCACACGCGCTAAATTGCCTGTAAACTTATCGGCATTCGTCAGCACACCGTTGGCCTTATGCAGCAACCCGGGTACGTTCTTGTTGAGATCTGCCATCAGCACATTCAGCTGTTTGGAAGTCGTCTTGAGGTTACCGGTGATACCTTCAATGTTTTGAAGCGACTGGGCAAGTGCCGGATTAGCCAACAACGCATTGAGGTTTGTGAGGATACTGTCTATCTTCGGCAACATCACTTCTACTGTAGGCACCAAGCTTGCAACCTTTCCCATAAGTCCGTTTTTCGTCGAACCAATCATCGTTTCGCCGGGATTGACGCGCTCACGAGGATTATTAGCCAAGAGTAAATTCATTTTAATGTTACCCATGATGTCGCTTTCTATCTCGGCAGAACTGCCTTTCGGGATGCGAAGGTCTTGGTCTACATTGATCTGAACAAGGATATCTCCACCCTTATCGTAGTCATATTGAATGCGTTTCACAACGCCCACCTTGTATCCATCGGCATAGATCGGATTGGAAGAAGACAATCCGCTGATATCCTTGAACGACACATAATAAGTGTTGTCATTGGAAAACAGCGTCATTCCCTTAAGGAAGTTGAGTCCGAAAAAGAGCACAAGAATACCCACTATGGCTACTATTGCAATTTTGATTTCCTTTGTTAACTTCATATTCTTATCTTAACTTTCTGTCTGTTTGACTTATATAAAACTATCTTTTCAATTTGAATTCCTGAATAGCAGCGTTGATATCCATCTTGTTTCCATTCTTGAAAGCAACTATAAAAGCGTCAGGGAACCTGTCAAGTATCTGCTTACGCAGCCGATATATCTCGTTATAATTGGTCGATGCCCCATAAGTGTACTTATACAGTCCCTCTTTATACGACTCAATATTGGTCAATCCTTTGAAGCGGTTGTCATCAGATTTCAGCACATTGGAACTGACAAGGAGCTGCACTTTGAATACAGGTTTGTCGTTCTCTACCCTATTCGGTACCTGAACATCACCTTCCTTATGTGGTGGTTCCACTTTTGCAAGGTTGTTATCTGCCTCAGCCGACTTGCGTTCGACACGTCGCTTTGACTTGCGTGGAGCAGGATTATCAGCAGCTGGTTTTCGGTAATCAGAGGGCACAACCTGCGGTATTGTAGGCTCTTCCTTAATGGGTTTATAAGGCACACTGATGTCGTTGCCATAACGTTGGCGATATTTCATAAAGGCATTATAAACACCTTTCACATACAAAGCTACTGAAGCATCATCATTCAAGAAGTCTTCTTCATCAGGAGTCGATATAAATCCCAATTCCAAAAGACAGCTTGGCATCGACGTTAAGCGCAGAACTGCGAGGTTATTCTGGTGAGATCCTCCATTGACACGACCCGTTGAAGCACATACATACTGTTGCAATAGGCGTGAAAGTTCAACACTTTTCTCACGATTCTTATCTGCAATGAACTCATACATGATATCACTTTCCGAAGAATTCGTGTCAAAACCCTTATAAACTGTCTTGTAGTCTTTCTCTAAGAACATGACAGAATTCTCGCGTTTTGCTACGTCGAGGTTAGCTTTAATGCCTCGATCGCCTGAATGTTCACCGCGACCTAACGTCCAACTTTGAAAGCCGTGGGCCGATTTCGAACCTGTAACCGCATTGATATGGAACGACAAGAAAAGGTCGGCATTGCACTTATTGGCAATATCAGCACGCCCTGCCAAAGTTACGAAAACATCGGTCTTACGCGTATAGACCACACGAACATCGGGACTATTATCCTCAACATAGCGCCCAAAAGCAAGCGCATATTTCAGTGTAAGGTCTTTTTCTTTGGAGTAACTACCAGGTGCTCCGTGGTCAGTTCCACCGTGTCCGGCATCAATAACGAGTGTAAACTTGCGGTTTGCCGCCATGACAGCAACAGCAAACAGCAACATTGTTATCAGGAAGAAGACTCTCTTTCTACGCATAAAACCAATATATCGGGTGACAAAGTTAATGAAAAAATGTCATAAAACCTTATGTCCTCATTCAGTTTTATCATTTATTAAATGAAGTTCAATGCCTGCACCTTCACCGTCAGCACCCATTGGTGGATTGCATTTAAGTATTTTTATATCGAGTTCCCTGATAGAAGAAAACTTTCGAAACAGGCGATCAGCAATCCTATAAGCCACGCGTTCAACGAGATTACCGGGCACTTTCATCTCCTGCGAAACAAGCTCATAGACCGCTGCATAATTCAAGGTATCAGCTACATCATCGGAAATAACGGCTTCATCCAACGGGTAACTGATTCTTAAATCCACCCGATAATCATTGCCTGTCAAACGCTCCTGCGGTATCACACCATGGAAAGCATGAAACCGCAGGCCGTTAAGAAAGATATAACTATTTCTGATTTTCATTTCAATTCATATCACTTGAGGCGCTATCAACCACACCGACTGGCGCCACAGTTAGTGCAAATGAGGCATCCTTCCTGATAGACGAGCGTCTCATGACCGCATACCGGGCACTTCTGTCCATTGGCTTTAGTGCCATCAACGATATATTTCTTCAGCGCACGCTCTACACCATTCTTCCAAGTATTAATGCTTTCATCCTTCAATTGCAATGAACTCACAAGCTTCATCACATGATCAATCGGCATACGATAGCGCAAAACGCCGGATATCAACTTTGCATAGTTCCAATATTCCGGGTTGAACTTCTCGCTCAGTCCCTCCACTGTAGTTTTGTATCCCCGCTTGTTTTCAAACTGAAAATCATAGCGATGCGAGCCATCCTCAATGGTAGACTTGATGATCTTGCCTTTAGTGACATTCTTTGGCAACACAATTCCTTCTTCATCATCCTGCAAACCAGTGAAGATTTCATAAGGATAACCATTGAGCAAGCCCACAAAAGCCACCCATTTTTCCTTGTTGTTCTGGAAACGAACAACATCACATTCGAGTTCTTTCGGCCGTACTTCTGTCACTTCCGGACGGACACACTCGTGCTGTTTCGGTGTATCTTCCCGAACATCTGCACCTTCTGTATGACTGCCTTTCTTCTTGTCTTTCTTCGAAACAGATATCATTACCCCCGCACGGCTACCGTCCCGATAGATAGTACAACCCTTGCAACCGCTCTTCCAGGCTTCAACATAAAGACGATTCACAAGACTTTCGTCGACATCATGAGGCAGATTGACAGTCACGGAGATGCTATGATCCACCCATTTCTGTATAGCGCCCTGCATCTTTACCTTCATCAGCCAGTCAACATCATTGGCGGTAGCTTTATAATAAGGTGATTTTGCAACGAGATGATCTATCTCTTCCTGCGTATATCGCTTCTCTGTATCGTATCCGTTGACCTGCATCCACTGCAAAAACTTACGATGATAAACGATATACTCCTCGAAACTGTCGCCCACTTCGTCTACAAAATCCACATGAACATCAGCATCATTGGGGTTAACCTTACGCCGACGCTTATATACAGGCATGAAAACCGGCTCTATTCCGCTGGTAGTCTGTGTCATCAGTGAAGTTGTTCCGGTCGGTGCAATGGTCAGACAGGCAATGTTGCGTCGGCCATATTGCTGCATATCTGCAAAGAGTTCAGGATCAGCCTCCTTTATTCTTTGAACGAAAGGATTATTGACTTCACGCTTAGCATCATAGATTTCGAAGGCCCCACGCTCCCTTGCCATGGTCACAGATGAGCGATAAGCATTCAAAGCTAAAGTCTTATGAACAGACACCGAAAAGTCAGTTGCCTCCTGAGTACCATAGCGTAATCCCAAAGCTGCAAGCATATCACCCTCTGCAGTGATGCCGACACCGGTACGACGTCCCATTCCACTCTTGCGCTTTATCTTCTCCCAAAGATGATATTCAGCCTCTTTTACCTCATTGTTCTCAGGGTCTTCCTTGATCTTATGAATGATAAGGTCTATCTTTTCCATTTCAAGATCAACGATATCATCCATGATACGCTGTGCAATCTGAACGTGCTTCTTGAACTTGTCGAAATTGAATGAAGCCTCTGTTGTAAAAGGTTTCTCCACATAACTATAGAGATTGATGCTCAACAGACGGCAGGAATCATAAGGACACAACGGGATTTCACCGCATGGATTGGTGCTCACGGTGGTGAAACCGAGGTCAGCATAGCAGTCGGGAATACTCTCGCGGAGGATTGTATCCCAGAACAAGACGCCGGGTTCTGCACTCTTCCACGCATTATGCACTATCTTTTCCCACAGCTTGCGGGCTGAAATCTCCTTCGTAATCTTAGGTTCTTTCGCATCAATAGGCCACTGCTGCATGTAATTTCTGTCATCAACAGCAGCCTGCATGAACTCATCATCGAGCTTCACTGACACGTTTGCACCCGTCACCTTGCCCTCTTCCATCTTAGCATCAATGAAAGCTTCGCTGTCGGGATGCTTGATACTGACCGACAGCATCAGTGCACCGCGACGGCCATCCTGCGCCACTTCGCGCGTAGAATTACTGTAACGCTCCATGAAAGGCACAAGACCTGTTGACGTAAGTGCCGAGTTATTCACCGGACTTCCTTTCGGACGGATATGGCTCAAGTCGTGACCAACACCGCCACGACGCTTCATCAGCTGCACTTGTTCCTCGTCAATGCGCATGATAGCACCGTAACTGTCGGCCTTTCCTTCAAGACCTATTACGAAGCAATTGCTCAAACTGGCCACTTGGTGGCTGTTTCCGATGCCGGTCATTGGGCTTCCTGCCGGCACAATATACTTGAAATGATCGAGCATTTCGAATATTTCCTGCGCGTTCATCGGGTTCTTATACTTCGCTTCTATACGTGCCACTTCATTGGCAATACGCCGATGCATGTCTTCAGGACTGCACTCAAAGATATGCCCGAAGCTATCTTTCATTGCATACTTATTTACCCAAACGCGGGCAGCAAGCTCGTCGCCATCAAAGTATTTCAAAGAAGTTTGGTATGCTTCTTCAAAAGAATAGATCTTATTGCTTTCCATTTTCTTGTGTAAAAGTAAATTTATAGTTGCAAAATTAGCCTTTAAATTCGACAAAAGGAAAACTTACTTGCTTTATTTTCTACTAAAGATTTTCTTTTTTGAAAACTTATTATATGATTTAAAATAAAAGTTTATCTAAATCAACAACTTGCAAATAAACACTTCAACAGAAACATTTTCTCAGACAACAGTCCTGATATGAAAAGGCAACGACATATTCTCCAAACTGCAATATGAAGCGAATAGCCGGAGAATTGCATTCATCTATGCTTCCTCTTCGTGTAATAATTATTGCCCATTTTTAACATTTTGAGATGTCCCCTTTTAGGAAAAAGAAAATAAAAAAACAGGTGTTATTTCGTAATTTCAAAGAAGTCGGTGTTTAATTTCATTCATCCTACACTGCAACTTGATGCAAAATGCACGGTTATTTGAGTCAAGTGATGCGATAATCTGATGCAGATTGCGGGATGATTTGATGCTAATTACAATGTTTTTCAGCGTGATTATGCTTCACATCTTGCCTTTAGTTTCGTAATAACCTTATAATCAGTGCATTACAAAGTGCCCAAAATCAGCCCGTATTCGGCCCAAGGGGGCCTTTCTTTTCGAATGGACAAGCATGATGAGAACAATTGTAAACATACTTGAAAGAAATTAACATATAATCCGTTTACATGACAGAAGTGCTGCGTCATGCAATAAATGAAACGACCAACTGACTGCACTTTGCCCAAATGGAATATTTTATGTAACTTTGCTACCATAATAAATCCCAAGCAAAATGACGATGAATACATTCCAAAACAGAAAGACTATCAGGAGATATGCACGCAAAGAGGTCAGCGAGCAGTTGCTAAATCGCCTGTTGGAAACGGCAGAACGTACCCCAACGATGGGCAATCTGCAACTCTATAGCGTTGTCGTGACCCGCAGTAAAGAAAGGAAAGAACAGCTGTCTCCGGCGCATTTCAATCAGCCCATGGTAGTGGAAGCGCCTGTGGTACTGACGATTTGCGCTGATTTCCGACGCACAACAGCATGGGCTGAGCAGCGAAAAGCAACACCGGGATATGATAATTTCCTCTCTTTCATGAATGCTTCAACAGATGCTTTGCTTTATACGCAGACCTTTTGTAACCTTGCTGAGGCTGAAGGATTGGGCACCTGCTTTCTCGGCACCACGCTCTATATGCCACAAATGATTATTGATATCCTGAAACTTCCACGCTTGGTGTTTCCTGTGGCAACAATAACTTTGGGCTGGCCTGACGAAAATCCCGCTCTCACCGACCGTCTTCCATTGCGTGCTATCATGCATCAGGAGACTTTTAACGACTACACTTCCAACTGTATCAACGACATCTATCACGAAAAAGAGACTTTACCCGAGAACAAACATTTCGTGGAAATCAATCATAAGGAGACGCTTGCACAGGTGTTTACTGACCTTAGATATACGAAGAAAGATAACGAGGAAATGAGTAAAGGCTTTTTAGAAGCACTGAAAAAGCAAGGGTTTTTGTAAGTAAACGAGTTGACAAGTTGGCTGTAAACGAGTGAACAAGTAAACGGGTAAACAAGTTGTTTGCTAACCAACACACAACTTGTTTACCCGTCAATTATTATTAAGGGCGGTCGTAAACACATGTATTTTTATGGGTAAACGAGTGGACAAGTTATTGTTAAAGGTTCAAATAACATGTCTACCTGTTTACAGTCAACTCGTCTACAGCTAACTTGTTTACTCGTCAACTCCTCCACTTGTCAACTCCTCCCCCTACTCCACAACGATAGGTTTGTATTTAGGCACAAGCAATTTCATGATACACCAGCCTACAAGATAAGCCACTGCACAGATGCAGAAGACTATCATATAGCCGGCAGGTTTACCTTCAAAGCCCATGAAAGAGAACGCAGAACCCTGCGCCTCAGCGTAGGTGAAGAGCTTTCCCGAACCTTTATTGATCATAAACGAACTTATTCCGCCTGCCATAGCACCAATACCTGTGATTGTAGCTATCGTTGATTTGGGGAACATATCGCCGATAGTGGAATAGAGATTTGCCGACCATGCCTGATGTCCGGCACCCAAAAGACCAATGATAATGGCTGGCCACCAAGGACTATATGCACCCATTGGCTGTGCAAACAAACCCAACACAGGGAAGCAAGCAAAGATTAACATTGCCCGCATACGGCCGATATAGGGGTTCATTCCTTTCTTATCCACAAAGTAAGTGGGCAGATAACCACCGCCGATACTTAGGAATGTACAGATGGCATACAGCGTGAAGACAAGCATGATGCCCATCGTTGAATCGCTTTTATAACCATATTGGTCGGAGAAATAGGCCGGAGCCCAGAACAGGAAGAACCACCACACACCGTCGGTCATGAACTTTCCCATGATAAACGACCATGTCTGTCGATACGAGAAGCACTTCATGAAACTGATAGTCTTCTCTTCTTTCTCTTCCGTCTCAACCTTTTCAACTGCTGAAAGGTCGCTGTCTTGCTCAATATAGCATAGCTCTGCCTTGTTGACATGCTTGTTTCGAGTTGGCTTTTCATACAGCCACAGCCAGAAACCCATCCACACATAGCCCAGAACACCAATGATAATGAAAGCCATTTCCCAGCCCCATGCACGGGCAAGCAATGGGATTGTGGCCGGCGCAGCTAATGCTCCAACCGACGCTCCGCTATTAAAGATAGAAGTAGAAAAGGCACGATCCTTCTTAGGAAAGTACTCGGCAGTCACCTTAATGGCCGCAGGGAAGTTGCCTGCCTCGCCTACTGCAAGTATCAGACGACACGAAAGAAAGAGCCAGACGCTGATAGTTGCAATGGCAACAGCGGCATCACTGCCCGCCTGTACCATGCGCAAGGCCTCTATACTCCCGTAACCTTCAACCTGCATGGCTACCCATCCACACCCCGCATGCATCACCGCACCGGTTGACCAGACGAGAATTGCAATGAAATAGCCCTTCTTTGTGCCCATCCAGTCAATGAACTTACCCGCAAAGAGATTGGCCACAGCATAGAAGATTGAGAATAAACCCGTAATCGTTCCATAGTCATCATCACTCCAGTGAAATTCAGGAGCGATGAAATCTTTCCAAGTTAACGACAGAACTTGACGGTCCATGTAGTTGATTGTGGTTGCCAAGAAAAGCAAAGCACATATCACCCAACGGAAGTTGGACATCTTTGCAGTTTGTATCTTTTCCACTTTCAGTTGGTTTTATCAGTTATTTTAAAGTCGGTATCTTTACGACTTGCATATCAGTATAAACCAAGTTCTCGCCTGCCATGCCCCAAATGAAGGTGTAATTACTTGTACCTGCTGCACAATGGATACTCCATTGCGGTGAAATTACAGCCTGTTCGTTGTTCAACCAGATTGGTCTTGTCTCCTGAGGCTCGCCCATTACGTGGAGAATCTTTTGTCCTTGGGGCACATTATAATAGAAGTAAGCTTCCATTCTGCGCATATGTGTATGGGCAGGCATGGTGTTCCACACCGAACCTTCCTTCAGTTCAGTGATTCCCATCTGTAATTGACAGGTGCGAACTCCGGCAACTCCGTCGATAATCATTTGGTGAATAACGCGGTCGTTGCTTTCTTTGAGTGAACCGGCCTTAATGTTATTGGCCTCTTTCAGAGTCACTTTCTTCGTTGGGTAAGACTTATGTGCGCAGGCACTATTCATATAAAACTTGGCAGGATGAGCCACATCAACACTTGAAAGCACTATATCCTTATTGTTCTTATCATCTGCACGGCCCACATAAAGCGCTTCCTGGAAATCCAATTCATAGGTTTTCCCGTCGACAATCACCGTGCCCTTACCACCAACATTGATGATACCCAGCTCACGATTATCAAGCAGTCGCTTCTTATCCTGTGGCTTATCCGTGTGCAAAGGCTCAATCGTTGTCAGATGGATTGGTGCACCTACAGGTTCAGCTCCACCGATAAGGAAGCGGTCATACATGCTGTAGACCCAGTTAACTTCGCCTGGAGCAAACACTTTCTCTATTGCAAAGTCTTTGCGAAGACGTTGTGTGTCGTAGTGTTTTACATCTTCCGGATGGTTAGCCCATCTCACTTCATAATTCGTTTGTGCCATGCTGATGGTTGCAGTAAGGCCAAAGGCCAAGGTTAATAATGTTTTCTTCATTTCGTATTTGTTATTTTTTCACTTGCAATAATCTGTCGACGGTTGAACAATAAAAGTGCAATGGTGAACACGCTCAACAGTCCCATGCCCACATATTCCAATGAGGCAGTGCACTTATAGATAACCCAACCGAATAAACTTGATGCAAAATCGAGTGCACCACCCGAAAAACCATCGGGGATATGGGCTGCTTTATCACCGGTTTCTGCATAGACAGAGGCTGCCGCCTGCGTGAAAGCAGGAGCCATGTCGGTGACAAAATAAAGTCCGAAAATCAAGGCCACAAGACCAATAACGAATGTTCTCACCACATTACCCTTAGTGAAAGGCAACACCATGGGGAACAAATAGAACATTCCGGCCAATGAAGCTAAGGGCAGAAACTGGTTACCTGGCAGGAAAACTGCTAATGCGAGAATGGTTGGAATGAGGAAAAGAGAGACCACAAGTGTCGTGGGATGACCGATAACAAGGGCCGGACTCATACCGATATAGATTTTCTTGCCGTCGAATTTACGCGCTACAAGGTCTTTCGTTTTCTCTGAAATAGGCATCAATCCGTCGATAAACAACTTCGTGATGCGCGGTATCAACTCCATCACAGCACCCATAATCACGCCTAAAGCCAACACATTTTTCACGATGCTCATTGTTGCATCAGTGGCTGTAGTGCTTGGTTCAGCCTGCTGAAGTTCTTTCAGATAGCCACTGAAATCAGTGATATGACCGGCTTCCCCAAATAAAGCAATCAGACTTCCCACGATAACTCCGAGCACTAAAGGGTCGCCCAACTCACCAAACTTGCGTTTCAATCCCTCGGCATCAATGTCGAGTTTGTTGAAGCCCGGTATCTTTTTCAATCCCTTATTGATAAGTACTGCAAAAGGAACGAAGCTCTGACAGAACGGCTGAGGAATGGAAATACCCTCCAAATCATAATACTTCTGGAAGCGTTCTGCCGTCAAGTCTGCAAAAACAAGCGTAATCATGTAGCACACAATGGCTGAGAAATAGCCCCAAAGCAGGCTCTCTCCCATCACGAAATAAGCCACAGCGCCAATGAAAGCAAAGTGCCAATAGTTCCAAAGGTCTATGTTCACCGTCCGCGTTGTCTTCGTGATGAGCATCAGAAAGTTAATGCCTAAGCAGACAGGAATAATCAAAGCACCCACTGCAGTGTTATAAGCTACGGCTGCAGCTGCAGGCCATCCCATGTCGAAGACATTGAGTTGAAGATGATAAAAATCGGAGATTGAACTCAAAGGAGTATTGAAATTCGTAGTAAGCAGGGCGGTTACGACACCCAAGCCAACGAAACCGACACCCACATAGAGGCCTGATTTCAAAGCTTTGCCAAAGCCCATACCAATAGAGAGTCCAATAATGGTGAAGAGAATCGGCATCATCACGCTGGCTCCAAAGCTGATGATGTAGCTAAAGATCTGTTCCATTTCTTATTTAAACGATTTATATTTGTAGATTGTTTCTGTCATTCCGCCGTTTTTCACGCGTTGGATGCAAAGTTAAGAAAAGTTTTCATATTCTAAAGGGTTTCATATGTTAGTTTTCCTTAAACATGAGATGAGAAACTCACAAAAAGCAACTATAAACAGCAGTTCAAGAGAAATATGTCATTAATGAGCCAAAGCTACGCCTTCATCTCCTCATACAAATATTCTTTACAAAACCTCTTTCAGGTTTCGTTCGGTTTTCATCAGAGAACAACCCGGCTGCAAATACGCGAGTTTTGGGCCCGTTTCGTAATTCATTCAGCATCAAATCATTACGCAATTGCTTAAACATTATCTCCCAAAGAAACCGAGAAAAAACAGGCTTTTAAGTTGAAAAAGCATGCAAAGTGGGGCATTTCAGCGGCTCATTTGGTGCAAATCAGAACATAAAATGACTGAAAACGCGGTGCAAAATAACTCTTAAAATACAACTTACTGAAAATAAAGAAGTTACCTTATTGATACAACTAAATAGGTAACGATTTGGAAACGAGCGAAATGCTTTGTGTCGCTGTTTACTGCTAAAGAAAGAACGCTTGTTATTCCGTTTGCAAAGATAATACTTTGTTACCGAATAACA